>JADGRS010000135.1 GCA_017880705.1 Burkholderiales bacterium | reverse complement strand
CCGTGCACTCCCTGGTGAAGAGCGGCATCTTCTTCGCCGTGGGCCATGCGACGCAGAACGCGGGCACGCAGGTGATGGAGGACATACGCGGGCTGCTGAAGGTGAGTCCCACCGTGGGCTGGGGCCTGATGATCGGCACTTTCGCCATTCTCGGCATGCCGCCCTTCGGCGTGTTCGCGAGCGAGTTCCTGATCCTCACCACCGCCATGCGAGAGCACGCGTGGGCCACGCCCATCCTGCTGCTCGCGCTCGGCGTCGCATTCGCGGCCATCTTCGGCCGCGTGCAACCGATGGTGTTCGGGGATACCGCGGTGAAGCCCTTCAAGCACCAGCCGGCGTTGATGCCGGTCTTCATCCACCTGGGACTGGGGCTGATGCTGGGCCTTTACATTCCCCCCTACCTCGCGGCGTGGTACCAGCAGGCCGCGAAGCTGCTCGGCTGACATGCGCATCCCCGGCATGCCCCAGTCCCCCCAGCCCCTCTCCGGGGCGGTCGCGGCCTCGATCACACGCGTCCACGCGGCCGCATGGAGCGAGGCCGCGGTGCTCGCGCGCGAATCCGGCTGCCGCTTCGTGGCGCTGTGGGGCACGGACCATCGCGAGCGCGATGGCGCGTTTTCCGTCCTCGCGGCCTATGCGACTGCCCAGGGGTTGTGCGTGATCGAGTTGCCGGTAGCCGCCACCGAAGCAGCCTATCCGGACCTCGCCGGCGTGTTTCCCGCGGCCAACCGCATGCAGCGTTCGGCGCGCGACCTGCTGGGGCTGATGCCGAAAGACGATGCTGTCGACACGCGCGCGTGGCTCCGCCACGGCGCGTGGCGCGAGGACGAATTTCCGCTGCGCCGCGACTTCGCCCGCGCCGCGCCGCTCGAGCCCGCGCCCGACTCCTATGCCTTCGTGCGCGTCGAGGGCGACGGCGTGCACGAGATCGCGGTGGGCCCGATCCACGCGGGAATCATCGAACCCGGCCATTTCCGTTTCTCCGTGGTGGGCGAGAAGGTGCTGCGCCTCGAAGCGCACCTCGGCTACGTGCACAAGGGGATCGACAAGCGCTTCGAGGACTTCACGCTCGAAGACGGCTATCGCCTCGCGGGCCGCGTCTCGGGCGATTCCACCGTCGCCTACGCCTGGGCCTACGCCCAGGCGGCGGAGTCGGTGCTCGATGTGCGTCCTCCCGCGCGCGCGCTCTGGCTGCGAGCGCTGATGCTCGAGCGCGAGCGCGTCGCCAATCACCTGGGCGATCTCGGAGCGCTCGGCAACGACGGCGGCTTCGGCTTTGCCCTCGCGCAATTCATGCGCCTCAAGGAGGATTGGCTGCGCGCGAACGACGCGGCGTTCGGCCACCGCTTCATGATGGACCGCATCATTCCGGGTGGAGTGGATAGTGAGCCCGATCGCGCGCACCTCGAGGGTTTGGTGCGGCAGGCGCGCGAAGTGCTGGAAGAAGTGCACGCCATGCGCCGCATCTTCGACGAACACTCGGGACTTCAGGACCGGTTCCTCACCGCCGGGCACGTTGCGCCTTTGCTCGCGCACGAGCTCGGGCTCACGGGCCTCGCGGGCCGGGCGAGCGGCCAGGCGCACGACCTGCGCGCGGATCTTCCCACCACGCCCTACGACGTATTGAAGGTGAAGAAGGTCGTGTACCAGGGGGGAGATGTCGCCGCGCGCGTGAACGCGCGTTTCGAGGAGATCAACGAGTCGATGCGCCTCATCGTCGCGCTCGTCGAGGCCATGCCCGGCGGGGACGTCCGCGCCGAGCTCGCCCAAGCGCGCGACGGGGCTTTCGGCGTGGGATGGATCGAGGGTTGGCGCGGCGCCGTGCTCGTGGCCCTTGAAGCGGGCGCGGGCGGGCGCATCCGGCGCTGCCATGCGCACGATCCTTCGTGGCACAACTGGCCGCTCATCGAGCACGCGGTGATGGGCAACATCGTTCCCGACTTCCCCCTCATCAACAAGAGCTTCAACCTGAGCTATTCCGGGGTGGACTGCTGATGATTCCGATCCTGCTGAAGATCCTGAAGACCGGCGTGGTGAGCGAGAAGCCCCCCCGCGCCAACGAAGAGTGGCGCGTGCGCGCGGCGACGATCCAGCGGGAGATCCTCGCAATCCTCGGTCGCGCGCTCGTGATCCGCCAGGTGGACGCGGGATCGTGCAACGGATGCGAGATCGAGCTGAACGCGCTCAACAATCCGTACTACAACCTCGAGGGGATGGGCATCAAGTTCGCCGCGAGCCCGCGCCATGCCGACATGCTGCTCGTCACGGGGCCGGTGTCGCGCAACATGGAGCAGGCGCTGCGCATCGCGTACGAGGCGATGCCCGATCCGAAGCTCGTGGTGGCCGTGGGCGACTGCGGCCGCGATGGGGGGATATTCGGCACGGGCTACGCCACGTGCGGCGGCGTCGCGAACGTGATCCCCGTCGACGTGGTCGTGCCCGGCTGTCCGCCGCCGCCCACGGCAATCCTGCAGGGAATTCTCACCGCGATCGCGGCCCGCGCCGCCTAGGGCACGGCAATCCGCAGCGATCAGCTCGCGAGCAGCGCCACGGTGCCGACTCCGCCGTCGGCGCAGATCGATACAACGGCGCGCTTGCCGGGCCCCATCGCGGCAAGCTCCTTCACCGCCTGGGAAAGGATGCGCGCGCCGGTCGCGCCGAACGGGTGCCCGATGGCGATGCTGCCGCCGTTCGGATTCAGGCGCTCCCACGGGAATTTCCCGAGATGCGCGTCGATGCGCACCTTCTCGCGCAAGAAATCCTCGCTCTCGATCGCCGCGACGTTGCACAGCACCTGCGCCGCGAACGCTTCATGGATCTCCCAGAGGTCGATCGCGCCGAGCGTGAGGCCGTTGCGCGCGAGCAGGCGCGGAATCGCGTAGGCGGGCGCCATCAGCAGGCCCTCGTGGAAGATGTCGACCGCGGCGATCTCCGAGTCGACCAAGCGGGCCCGGGCACGATTGGATAGCATGCGCGCGACTCCCGCGTCGTTCGCGACCCAGATTCCCGCGGCGCCGTCGGTGAGCGCTGAAGCGTTGCCCGCAGTGATGGTGCCCTGGCCGCTCGTTCGATCGAAGGCGGGCTTCAGGCTCGCGAGCCTTTCCGCGGTGCTGTCGGCGCGCGGAACGCCGTCCTTCGCCACGCCGTCCACGGCGATCACTAGATCGTCGAAGAATCCCGCCGCCATCGCGGCTACCGCCCGCTGGTGCGATTGCAGCGCGATGCGGTCCTGGTCGGAGCGCGCGATCTTCCACTGCTTGGCCATCTCCTCGCAGTGCTCGCCCATGCTCTTGCCCGTGGCGAGATTCCTCACCGCCGGCACGTGCAGGCCGAAATCCTTCCAGTGGAACTGGCCAAGGCGATCGATGCGCTCCCCGAAGGTGCGGGACTGGCTGAAGCGGCGCAGCCAGTCGGAGAAGCCCTGGCGCAGCCCGATCTGCACGCGGCTCATGCTCTCCGTTCCGCCGCACAGCGCGAGCGCCAGGTCCTCGCGCAGCATTCCCGCCGCCTCGAACACCGCGACCATGCTGGTCGAGCATGCGAGCACCGTCGAGAACGCCGGCGTCGAAGGATCGATGCCCGCCATCACCACGAGCTCGCGGGCGATGTTGCTCCATCCGAGGTTCGGCACGACGGTGCCCCACACGACGAGATCGGGGCGCTCGCCCGCGGGCAGCTGCGCCGCCATCGCCTTGGCCACCGGAACCGAGAGCGCGAGCGCATCGCAGGCGCGCAGCGCGCCGTCGACCCTCGCGAAGGGCGTTCTTACGCCGGCTACCAGCCACGTATCAGTCTTGCTCATGGTTCAAGACGATCACACGGAGAACACGGAGGTTCCACGGAGGACACGGAGAATGCTGGATCGTATGTCGACCACGCCCATGGATCCATGATCCTACATTTCACCTTCAAGGTCATTTCTCCGTGGTTCTCCGTGGAACCTCCGTGTTCTCCATGTGATCGTCTTGAGCAGCGAAGCGAGCCAGCTAGCGCGACGCGGCAAGAAGAGGATCGTCGGCCTCGCCGGGGACACCGAGGCGCTCCTGGCCATAGCCCTCCCGCGCGCGCCATCCCGGATACTTGAAGAGCACGTTGTTCAGCGCCCCTCCGGTGTCGTAGTGGAGCTCCTGCCCGGGATGCTGCTCGCGCCAGCGGACCATGAGGCCCTGGCCGTCGCGATACCACGGGACCTTGAATAGCCACGCCTTGAGGCTTTGCGTGCGCCAGCCCTTGTCCTCGATCGAGGGCCACAGCGCGTCGGCGTGGGCGATGTTGTCCTTCTCGTCGAGGAGCCACTGCTCGCGGCCCAGGACGTCGCCGAAGATGAAGAGGCGGCCGTCGCGAATCTCGAACTGCGTGGGGTCGCTGCCCATCTTCACGCCGTAGGGCGCGCCGTTGGAGCAAAAGCCGCCGTACTGCGGCTCGTACTTCGCCGGCGAAGCCGCGAAGGCGCTGCGGTGCTCCCGGGACGCGAAGTAATAGGTGCGGCCTTCGCGCGCGGCGCTGATCGTATGGGTGCCGCGCACCGGCTTGCCGTCGGAGAAGCAACCGACCGGGTCATAACCCAGGAGCATGAGCTGCTCGCCGCGGCTCGTCTCGATCGTGGCGTGCGTGGTCCCGCAGCCCGCCAATCCGAGCGCAATGGCCGCGATCGCATACACAGGGACGCTTCTTCCCGCGCCTCGCGCCTCGTGCCTCGCCGCTATTTCCATCCCGCGCCTCCGTGCTCCCGTTCGAACCGCTCGCGGTCGCGGGCGAACTGCTGCTCGAGCTCCTCGCGCCCCTGCTTGGCCATCGACATGCGCCGCGCCTCGTCCTGGTAGAACGGCAGCGTCGCATCGACGCTCGCGATATTGTGCCGCCGGAACGCATCGGCAAGCTCGCGCGCGCGGAAGCGGTCGATGCCGAGGCGTTCGAGCGCCGAGCGTCCCACGCGCAGCGCCGCCTCGAATGTCTCGCGCTCGGCGACCTCGACGCCGCGCAGCTTCAGCTCGAAGTAGTGCGATACGTTGCGCGCGCGGCTCACGATCGGCAGGTCCGGAAAGTTGGCGCGTACGCGGTCGACCAGGGCGATGCTCGACTCGACGTCGTCGATCGCGTTCACCAGGAGCCGTGCCCGTCGCGCGCCCGCCGCCTCGAGGAGATCGAGGCGCGTCGCGTCGCCGTAGAACACCCGGTAGCCGAATTTGCGTAACGACTCCACCTGGTCGGGATCGTGGTCGAGCACTACCGCGCGAATGTCGTTGGCGAGGAGGAGCCGGCCCACGATCTGCCCGAAGCGGCCGAAACCCGCGATGATGACGGGCGCCTGCGCGTCGATGGTGTCCGCCGCGCGCTCGATCTTCGTGCCGCGCGCCGTGAGGCGGTCGTGCAGCAGCAGGAGCAGCGGCGTGAGTGCCATCGACAGGGCGACGGTGATGGTGAGGAGGGCCTCCCACTCCGCGGAGAAGAGCTTCGACTCGCGCGCCACGCCGAACACGACGAAGGCGAATTCGCCGCCCTGCGCGAGGAGTGCCGCGAAGAGCCAGCGCTCGCGGCAGATGTCGAGCAGGCGCGCCACCGCCCAGAGCGAGGCGAACTTGAGCGCGACGAAGCCCGCGACCAGCAGCAGCACCGCGGCGGGACGGCTTGCGAGGAGGCCAAAGTCGATGGTCATTCCCACCGAGATGAAGAAGAGGCCGAGGAGCAGGCCCTTGAACGGCTCGATGTCGCTCTCGAGCGCGTGGCGGAATTCCGAGCTCGCGAGGAGCACGCCTGCGAGGAACGCGCCCATCGCCATCGAAAGGCCGGCGAGCGACATGAGCTCCGCCACGCCGATCACCAGCAGCAGCGCGAACGCCGTGAAGAGCTCGCGGACGTCGACGCGCGCGATGAGCCGCAGCGCCGGGCGGATGAAGTAGCGTCCCAGGACCACCACGCCCGCGATGGCCGCGACTGCGAGCCCCACGCGCATCCAAAGCGGATTGCCTCCCGGCGTCTCGACGCGCGCGAGGAGCGGCACGAGCGCGATGAGCGGAATCGCGGCGATGTCCTGGAAGAGGAGGATGCCGAAGGCGGCGCGGCCCGTGGGCGTGTCGAGCTCGCCGCGCTCGGTCATCGCCTGGGTCGAGATCGCCGTGGACGAGAGCGCCAGCGCGAGCCCGCCGGCGAGGGCGGCCTGCCACACGAGGCCGAGCGCCATGAGCGCGCCCATCAGCACCGCGCCGCTCATGGCCAATTGGAGCGAGCCGCCGCCGAACACAGTGGCGCGCATCGACCCGAGCCGTTTCGGCTCGAGCTCGAGGCCGATCACGAAGAGCATCAGAACCACGCCGAGCTCGGCGAGGTTCTGCGTCGAGTCGACGTCGCCGATGAAGCCGAACCCCCACGGACCGATGGCGACGCCGGCGATGAGATAGCCGAGGACCGAGCCCAGCCCGAGCCGCGCCGCGATCGGCACGCAGATCACGGCCGCGGCGAGGAAGATCAAGGCCTCATGCATTGCGGGTCTCCACTGTTGCGCGCCACGCGACGAGGCGCTCGCGAAGACTGCGTCCCGCGTCGCGAAGCGCCTCGTCGGGGATCTCGTGGGCCCCGTGCACGACGAAGGGCGCGAGCCAGTTGAGTCCGCAGAAGCGAGCCGTCTGCTCGATCACCGGGACGAAGGCATCGAAGGGACGCTGGTGGCGGCCCGCCTCGCTGAATGCCCATTCGTCGCCGCCCGTCGTCGTCGCCCATAGCACGTCCTTGCCGGCGAGAGCGTCTCCGCCGGGGCCGTAAGCGAAGCCGCGCACCAGCACCTCGTCGAACCAGTGCTTCATGAGGCCCGGGGCGGTGTACCAGAAGAGCGGATGCAACCACACCACGAGGCGCGCGCGCGCGAGCGCCGCCTGCTCGGCGGCACGGTCGACGTCGAAGTCCGGATACAGGTCGTAGAGCGAGCGGATCTCGACCTCGGGCAGGTCGCGAATCGCTTCGACGAGCGCGGCGCACGCGCGCGAGCGGCGCGGATACGGATGCGCGAGGATCACGAGGATCATGGGAACCATCGCTGCAGCGACTGCCACGGCCTGTTGTCGAGAACGATGCCGAGGAAGACCGCGGCGCCGACCCAGTTGTTTCCGAGGAAGGCCTTGAAGCAGCCCTCGCGCGTGCGACCGCGGATCCAGCGGTAGTGCGCGAGACAGATGGCGAACGCGAGGCCGAGCCCCGCGAAATAGAAGGGACCGTAGCGCTGCCACGCGCCGATCGCGGCCATCGTCGCGATGAAGAGCGCGTAGCAGCCCATCACCGCCGCGACGTCGCGCCTGCCGAAGAAGATGGCCGACGTCCTGATGCCGATCCTCGCGTCGTCGTCCCGGTCGACCATCGCGTATTCCGTGTCGTAGGCGATGGTCCAGAAGACGTTGGCCGCGAGCAGCGCCCACGCGACGCCCGGTATCGCGTTCTGCAGCGCCGCGTAGGCCATCGGGATGCCGAATCCGAACGCGATCCCGAGCCACGCCTGCGGCATCCAGAAGAAGCGCTTGAGGAACGGGTAGACCGCCGCGACGGCGAGCGCCGCGAAGGAAAGCTTGACGGTGAGCTCGTTGAACCTCAGCACGATCGCGAAGGCCAGGAGCGCGCACGCCACGGCGACCGCGAGCGCTTCCCACGGCTGGATGAGCCCCGCGGCGAGGGGCCGCTCGCGCGTGCGCTCCACCTGCGCATCGAACTCGCTGTCGGCGTAGTCGTTGAGCGCGCACCCCGCGGAGCGCATGAGCACGGTGCCCACTACGAAGAGGAGCAGCACGACGGGACGCGGCACGCCGTGGCCCGCGAGCCACAGCGCCCAGAGCGTCGGCCACAGCAGCAGCAGGATGCCGATGGGCCGATGCAGGCGCATCAGCTTCTCGTAGGCGTCGACGCGCGCGAGGACCCTGTTCATGCCCGCAGGTAGAACTGGCGCGAGCCGAGCCAGCGGTCGAGATGCTTCACGA
>JADGRS010000499.1 GCA_017880705.1 Burkholderiales bacterium | reverse complement strand
GCGAGCACCCACAGCGAGCCGCAGAAGAGGATCACGCCCGCGAGGAGCAGGCCGCCCGACGCCGCGAGCCACCGCGACGCGCCGCTGCGCGCCACGAGCCCGACGGCGAGGATGCCGAGGCCGTGGACCAACTGGTATTGCACCGCCGTTTGCAAGAGCCGCGCCGCCTCGGGGTGCGCCGCGCCCTTCGCCGCGTGGGCGGCATACGCCCCCAGCGCGACGGCCGAAGCCATGACGAGCGCGCCGCAGACGAGGAAGAAGCGCGACATGCCTACGGCTTCGGCGCGGAGGGACGCTTCAGCAGGAAAGCCGCGAGCGCCGGCAGGAGGAATAGCGCGCCGAGCATGTTCAGGAAGAACATGAAGGCGAGGAGAAGCCCCATGTCGGCCTGGAACTTGAGCGCCGAGAACGCCCACGTGCCCACGCCGATCGTCATCGTGACCGCCGTGAACACCATCGCCGTGCCGCGCTCGTTCAGCGCCTCGTAGAACGAGACCGCGAGGTCCTTGCCCTCCTCGAGATGCTTCTCGATGCGGTCGTAGAGATAGATCCCGTAGTCGACGCCCACGCCGACGCCGAGCGCGATCACCGGAAGCGTCGAGACCTTGAGGCCGATGCCGAGCACCGGCATCAACGCCTCGCACAGCACCGAGACGATGGCGAGCGGAATGAGTATGCAAAGCGTCGCGCGCAGGCTCCGGAACGTCACCATGCACATCACGAGGAGCGCGCCGAAGATGGCGAAGTTCATCTCCCAGCGCGCCTTGTCGACGGCTTCGTTGGTCGCGGCGGCCACACCCATGTTGCCGGTCGCGAGCTTGAACTCGAGCCTTTCGGAATTGTTGGCGCCGGCGAAGTCCTTCACCGCGCGCACCAGCCCCGCGATCGTCTCGCCCTGCTGGTCGGTCGTGTTGACGAGGACCTGCATCGCGCTGCAGTCGGGATTGAGGAGCCCCGTGGACGTGTCGATCGGCGTCACCGATTGCGCCATCACTTGCGGATCGCGCGGCAGCGCACGCCACCGGATGTTGCCCTCGTTGAAGCCGGCATTCACCATCTTCGCGAGGCTCGGCAACGAGATCACCGACTGCGTGCCCGGGGCATTCTGCATGTACCAGTCGAATGCCTCGATGGTGCTCATGATGTCGTACTGCGTGCACGCGCCCTGCACGCCCTTCGTCTGCGCGACCACGCCCAGCGTGTTCACGCCGATCGCGAATTTCTTCACGATGACCGCGTTGTCGAGGTTGTAGCGCGAATCGGGGCGAAGCTCCGGAACCCCGATGCCGTAGTCGCCCACCTTGAGCTGGTGCGCCTGCCAAAGCCCGCCCGCGAGGACCGCCAGCGCGATCGCGATGATCAGGCGCGCGCGCCCGGGGCCCACGCAGCGCGCGGCCGCGTGCCAGACGCGGTGCGCCCTGCTTTCCTGGTAGGCCTCCTTCTGCAGCGCCGCCTTCGACAGGCTCAGGTGGGACAGCAGGATCGGGAGAAGCATCTTGTTGGTGATGATCATCCACGCGACGCCGAGGGAGGCCGTGATGCCCAACTCGCGCACGATGGCGATCGGAATCAGCATGATCACCGCGAAGCCGAGCACGTTGGTGAGGAGCGCGAGCGTCCCGGGAATGAAGATCTTCGCGAACGCGCGGCGCGCCGCGACCAGGCCGTCGGCGCCCGAGACCACCTCGCGCTCCCACGTCTTGGTCATCTGCACCGCGTGGGAGACGCCGATCGAGAAGATGAGGAACGGCACGAGGATCGAGAGCGGGTGGATGCCGTAGCCGAGGATCGGCAGCGTCCCGAGGAGCCACAGCACGGGCGTCATCGCGACCGCGAGCGCCACCAGCGTGAGCTTCACGTCCTTCACGAACCACAGCATGAGGGCGAGGGTGATCACGAACGCGACGCCGAAGAAGAGCACCACGCCGAGTGCCCCCTCGTGGATGTCGCCGATCGCCTTGGCGAAGCCGATGATGTGGACGGTGTGCCGCGGGCTGGAGTACTTGGCGCGCAATTCCTCGAGCCTTCCCGCGACCCCGAAGTAGTCGAGGCGCTGTCCCGTCTGCGGGTCGATCTCGAGGAGTCCCGCGCTCACCAGCGCCCCGGAGAAATCCGTCGCGACGGTGCGTCCGATCTCCGTGGACTTGTTCACGTTCTCGCGCGCCTTCCTGAGGTCCTCGTCGCTTCCCTGGAAGCCCGCGGGGATCACGTTGCCGCCGGAGAAGCCCTCCTCGATCACCTCGATGAAGCGCGTGTTCGGCGTGAAGAGCGACTTCACCGTCGGGCGGTCCACGCCGTTCAGCAGGAAGACGTCGTCGGTGAGCGCCTTCAGCTGCAGCATGTACTCCTTGTCGAATATGTCGCCCTCGGTCCTCATGAGCGCGATCGCGACGCGGTTGGCGCCCCCGAACACCTTCTCGTATTCGCGGTACACCTTCATGTACGGGTGCTCGAGCGGCACCATCTTGTTGAAGCCCGCGTCGACCGCGAGGCGCGAGACCGACGCCGCGAAAAGCACCGTGAGGATCGCGAAGAGGGCAAGCCACGCGTTGCGGTGGCGGAAG
>JADGRS010000134.1 GCA_017880705.1 Burkholderiales bacterium | reverse complement strand
CGCCCGCATGAAGAACCGCACCGCACTCCTTCTCGCCATCGCCCTTCTCGCCGCGGGCCACTCGGCCGGCGCGGGTCTCGTCGTGATCGCCAATGTCAGCAGCGGCGTCGACAGGCTGACCCACGACGAGGTCGTGAACATCTTCATGGGGCGCTACGGCAAGCTGCCCTCCGGCATCACCGCGCTGCCGTTGGACGAAGTCGGGAACAAGGCCTCGTTCTACCGCACGCTGATCGGCAAGGAGCTGCCGGACGTGAATTCGTACCGGGCGCGGCTCATGTTCTCCGGGCTCGGCTCGCCGCCGCGCCAGACGGACACCATCGACGAGGTCATCGAGACCGTCGTCAACAACAAGGGTGCCATCGGCTACATCGACAAGGCGAAAGCCGACCGCCGCGTGAAGATCATCCTGGACTTGTCGCAATAGCTCCAATGGTCACGAGAGCGCCATGCCCGGAAACGCCCTGAGGCTTCTTCGCACCAGCATCGCCGCAAGGAGCACGGCGATCATCGTCACGATCGTGGGCTCGGTGGGGCTCGCCCTCCTCGCGGTCACGGTCCAGCTCGCCGCGCAGCAGGAAAGAGCCGCGCAGCAGGCGCGGCTGAGCGAGCTGCTCGACGTCGTGCAGCCCACGGTAGCCATCGCCTGTTTCCTGTCGGACGGGAATCTCGCCGACGAGGTCGCGCGCGGCCTGCTCAAGTACCGGTCGATAAAGCGGGTGAGCGTGCATGCGGGGAGCGTGCTCCTCGCCGATCGAAGCAAGGAAGGTTCCGCCCGCAGCGCCCCGCTCGCGCTCCCGGCGCCTCCCGGCGAGTCGTTGGTGCGGAGAATCGCCTCGCCGTTCAACGCGAACGAAGTCGTCGGAGACATCGCGCTGGTGCCCGACCCGGTGGAAATCAGCGGCAACGTGCTGCACGCGGTGTGGTTCGCGGCGATTCCGATGGCGGTGCAGATCGTGTTCACCGGTCTCGGCGTCGTTTTCGTCGTGATTCGCCTCATCACGCGGCCGATCTCGCGGATCTCGGCACGGCTGCATGAGCTGCGCGCCGAGGCCGGCCAGAAGCTCGAGGTGCCGAAAGGAAACGAGCTCGACGAAGTCGGCCGCCTGGTGAACGACGTGAATGCGCTGGCCGACGGCCTCGTCAACATCCTGAACAAGGCTCACCAGAACGAGCGCCTTCTGTCCGAAGCGCAACGCCTGGGTCACGTCGGCAGCTGGTACTCCGACATGGCGGGCCGGGTTTCCTGGTCGGCGGAGCTCTACCGGATCTACGGGGTTCCCGACTCGTTCCTGCCGACGGACGAATCGGTCCTCGGCCTGGTGCATCCCGACGACCGTCCGGCGATGAAGGCATGGCTCGCCGACTGTGCCCGCGGGCAAAAGCCCCGTGAGCTGGAGTACCGCGTGAGCCATCCCGACGGGACGCTGCACCATTTCAGGTGCCACGGCGACGTGGCGATCGACGCTGAAACCGGGAGAGTCCACATGGCCGGCACGGTCCAGGACATCACGGAGGAGAAGCGCATCGAGCAGATGAAGAGCGAGTTCGTCTCGACGGTCAGCCACGAGCTGCGCACGCCGCTCACCTCGATCCGCGGCTCGCTGGGGCTCCTCGTGGGCGGAGTCGCGGGGCCGCTGCCCGATGCCGCGCGCTCGCTCGTCGTGATCGCGGAGAGCAACTGCCAGCGGCTTATCCGCCTGGTGAACGACATCCTCGACTCGGAGAAGATCGAGTCCGGCAAGATGGCCTTCGAGATGAGCGTGATGGCGCTCGGACCGCTCCTCGACCGCGTAGCCGAGGCCAACGAGGCGTTCGCGCGGGCGCAGCGCGTGCCCCTTCGCGTGATCGCCCCGCCCGAGCCGATCCTCGGCAATGTCGACGGCGACCGATTCATCCAGCTCGTGACCAACCTCGTCTCCAACGCGGTGAAGTTCTCACCGGCGGACACCGCCGTGGAGATCGAGCTCTCGCGGGGAGCGAGCGGTCGCACTCGGATCGAGGTTCGCGACCGCGGGCCCGGCATACCGAAGGAATTCCACTCCCGCATGTTCCAGCGCTTCTCGCAGGCCGATGCCTCGTCATCGCGTGCCCGGAGCGGCACCGGCCTCGGGCTGAGCATCGCCAAGAGCATCGTCGAGCGTCTGGGAGGAGACATCGGATTCGAGTCCGCGCCGGGGCACGGCACGACCTTCTTCGTGGAGCTGCCGGTCGTCGCGGCGGCGCAATCCCAACTGCTTGCGGCTATCGAAGCCAGGGAGGCCTGAACGAAATGAAGAAATCCCTTAACATGGGCGACATGATCAAGCACATCCTCGTTCCCATCGACGACTCGCCCCTGTCGATCAAGGCCGCGAAATACGCGGCACGCCTCGCGCGCTCTTCCCATGCGCGCCTCACCGCGCTGCACGTGATCCCGCCGTTCAGGGTCATGGCCGGCATCGACGGCGTGATCGCCGATCCCGAGCTCTATTCGCCGGTCGAGTACCGCAAGTCGACCGAGCGATACGCGCGCAAGCTCCTCGCGAAGGCCGAGGCGCTCGCCAAGGCCTCCCGCGTGAAGTGCGAGGCCGTCTTCGTGACCGACGACCAGCCGTGGCATGCGATCATCAAGTCCGCGAAGAAACGTCGCTGCGACCTCGTCGTGATGGCATCCCACGGCCGCCGCGGCATCGCCGCGATCGTGCTCGGCAGCGAGACGACGAAAGTCCTCACCCACTCGAAGGTGCCGGTGCTCGTCTGCCGGTGAAGCGGGTCGCGCCGCGCGTCAGAAGCCGATCGCGAGAAGCGCCACCGTCGCCACGACCGTGCCAAGCAGCGCTGTGCCATAGCACGCGGCCTGCGCGAGCGGCCCGGGAGGAATTCCGAGGTCGTGGAGGCTGTGGTAGATGCGGTGCGCCGCGTGCCACAGGAAAAGCGACACCACGACGAGCAGGAAGAGTTTCCCCGGAATGCCGCGCGCGAATGCGATGGCGTTCGCGTGGCTCATCAAATCTGCGTGCACGCCGAGCCCGAGCGGCGCGGCCACCCCGGTGATGAACACGAGCATCGCCCCGATCAGCGCCGACAGCATCCCGCCCGCCCCGAAGAGCAGCCAGAAGAAGGGTTGGTTGGAGCGCTTCATGGCGCGCCGTAGGCCACGAGGATCCAGAGAGCGAGCGAGGCGAGCACGGCCGCCGCGATTCCCGCGAAGGTGATCACCTCGGGCGCGAGCCTGCGGCCCCGCACGACGACGGGCGGCATCGTCTTGGGCATGATCTGGAACCACGTGTACGTGTGGTAGGCGAAGATCGCGACGAGGATCGCGTGCGCGACGATCCAGCCAGTGCTCGCCAGCGCCTCGAGCCACTCCTCGTAGGCGTCTGCGCCGCGTGCGAGCGACACGATTCCAACGAGAAGCACGATCGCGTACGCGGCCACGAATGGCGCCGTCGCTTCGCGCGCCATGTAGCGGATGAAGAACGGATCGCGCCGCCACCATCCGTCCATGGACCTGTGGAATGTCCGGCGCATCGCCACGTCAGCCACGCCCCGGCAGGAAACGCGCGAACCAGCTGACCGCGCTCGCCGTTTTGTTCTGGTTCACCGCGTTCGCGGGATCCACGGCCTTGGGACAGACCTCGGAGCAGTAGCCCACCGCCGTGCAGGCCCAGACGCCTTCCTCGGAATTCACGAGCTCCATGCGCTTCGCCTGCGCGCCGTCGCGCGAGTCGCTGTTGTAGCGGTGCAGCAGCGCCGTCGCCGCCGGGCCGAGGAAGCGCGAGTCGAGCCCGTATTGCGGACAGGCCGCGTAGCACAGCATGCAGTTGATGCAGTGGCTGAAGGACTCGAAGCGCTCGAGCTGCGCGGGAGTCTGCAGATACTCGCCCTGTTCGAGACTGCGCGGCTCGCGCGGCTCGATCCACGGCGTGATCCGCCCGAGCTTGTCGACGAAATCGGAAATGTCCACGACGAGGTCGCGCTCGATCGGGAAATGCTCGAGCGGCTCGACGCGCAGCGGCCCCGGCAGGAAATCGCGCAGGAACGCGCGGCACGCGAGCTTGGGCGCGCCGTCGATCATCATTCCGCAGCTTCCGCAGATCGCCATGCGGCACGACCACCGGAACGTGAGGGAGCCGTCGACGAAGTCCTTCACTTGCTGCAAGCCTTGCAGCACCGACATGTCGTCGGTGAATTCGATCGGATACTGCTGCAGCGTGGGCGCGGTGGACTGCCCGGGCGTGTAGCGCAGCACTTCGAGGACGATCTTGCGCGTGTCAGCCAACGGCGGCCTCCTTCGATTCGCCCGCGGCGCCATAGGCGCGCACGCCCGGCGGCGAGCGCGTGATCACGACCTCGCTCCATCCGATCGCGGGCGGGCCCGCGCGCACGTGCGAGGCGAGGGTGTGCTTCAGGTAGTTCGCGTCGTCGCGCTCGGTCAAGCCCTCGTCGAGACGCTGGTGGGCGCCGCGCGACTCGCGCCGCGCGAGCGCCGAGTGCGCCATCGCCTGCGCGACGTCGAGCTGGAAGCCGAGCTCGATCGCCGCGAGCCACTCGGTATTCCAGCACTGCGAGCGGTCGCCCAGGTTCACCGTCGGGAGGCGCTCCGTCAGCTCGGCTATCTTCTTGCACGTGGCCTGCATCTCGGGTTCCAGCCGATAGATGCCGCCGCCCTGCTCCATCGCGAGCGCCATCTCGTCGCGCAGCGTCGCGAGCCTCTCGCCGCCGGCCGGGCGCGCGAGCAACCCCACCGCGCTGCCGCGTGCATCCTGCGCCTGCCATCGCAGCGAGACGCCGTTGGGCGCCGGCGCCTCGCGCGCGAAGCGCGCCGCCTGCTCGCCCGCCACGCGCCCGAAGACACACAGCTCCGCAAGCGAATTGGAGCCCAGCCGGTTGGCGCCGTGGATGCCGCTGCTCGCGCATTCGCCCGCCGCATAGAGGCCCGGCAGCGGCGCCGCGGTGTTCACGTCCGTGGGGATGCCGCCCATCGTGTAGTGCACGCAGGGACGCACCGGAATCGGCGCCTGGGCGGGATCGATGCCGAGGAAGTCGCGCGCGAGCTCGCAGATCTGCGGCAAGCGCTCGCGCAGCAATTTCTCTCCGAGCTTGCGCAGGTCGAGGTGCACCGCGGGCCCGTGGGGGGTGTCGATCGTACGGCCCTTGCGCTGCTCGTGCCAGAAAGCCTGTGAGAGGCGGTCGCGCGGGCCCAGCTCCATCGCCTTCTTGCGCGGCCACGGATCCGGCGGGCCGAGGCCGTAGTCCTGGAGGTAGCGGTAGCCGTCGCGATTCACGAGGATGCCGCCCTCGCCGCGACAAGCCTCGGTGAACAGCAATCCCGTCCCGGGCATGCAGGTCGGGTGATATTGCATGAATTCCATGTCGCGAAGCGGCACGCCGCGGCGATAGGCGAGCGCCATGCCGTCGCCCGTCACGATGCCGCCGTTGGTGTTCTGGCGGAATACGCGCCCCGCGCCCCCGGTCGCGATGATCACGGCACGCGCGAGGATCATGGAGAATTCGCCCGTCGCGATGTCGATGACGACCACGCCTTGGGCGCTCCCCTCGTGCACCAGCAGGTCGCAGCAGAAATGCTCGTCGAAGCGCCGGATCGACGGATACTTCATCGACGTCTGGAAGAGCGTGTGCAGCATGTGGAAGCCGGTGAGGTCCGCGGCGAACCACGTGCGCTCGATCTTCATCCCGCCGAACGCGCGCACGTTGACACGCCCGTCCTCGCGCCGGCTCCAGGGGCAGCCCCAGTGCTCGAGCTGGACCATCTCCTCGTGGCAATGCTCGACGAAGTACTCCACCGCGTCCTGGTCGCAGAGCCAGTCGCCGCCGGAGACGGTGTCGTTGAAGTGATGCTCGAGGCTGTCCTCGGCGAGCGTGACCGCCGCGGACCCGCCTTCCGCCGCGACCGTGTGGCTGCGCATCGGGTAGACCTTCGACACGAGCGCGATCTTCAGCTGCGGATCGGACGCGGCCGCGGCGATCGCGGCGCGCAAGCCCGCTCCCCCGCCGCCGATGATGACAACGTCTACGTCGACCGTATCCATCTACGGAAGCTAGTCTGCTGCGGAAGGCCGCGTTTGATCGATGTCAAAGGAGGGCTCTGCCGCGGCGTCCTCCCCGGTGCGCCGCACCACGTGCACGCTGCACGGGGCGTTGGCGGTGACGGACGAGGCCACCGAGCGCCACCAGGCGAGCGTGCGCTCCCCGGGCGCGGGGGCCCCCAGGACGATCAGGTCCACGTTGTTGCGCCGCGCGAACTCCACCAGCGCGCCCGCCGCATCCCCGCTTTCGAGGACGTGCAGCGAGACGCGGTGGGTCTCGATTCCCAGGGGATGGAGCCACTGGCGCAGGCGGATGCGATGCTCGACCTGCGCATCGCCCGCGCCCTTCCCGCCCTGCGCATCGAGCCCGGCGGGCACGACCGACACGCAGATCAGCCGGAACTCGGAGCTCAGGCTGAGGATGCGCCGCGTCGCGCGCTGCAGCTCCGGCTGGCGCGAGTCGTCGGGGTGGAGCGTGTCGACCGCGACCATCACGACGGGCGCCGCGGCGGGCTCGTCCTTCGCTCCACCCGGGAACGGGCTGATGTCGCGCGCCTTCCACCAGCGCGCGGCCTGGCCGAGCACGCCCTCGCGATGCGCCTTCGTCGCGCGAGCGGTAAGCGTCATCTGCTCCGGATTGCGCAGGTCGAACGCCAGGTGCGCCGCCGACTGGTAGCGCCGCGCGGGATTCACCTCGAGGCAACGCAGGATCGCTTCCTGCAGCCACGGCGGCGTGTCGTCGACGTGCAGGCTGGGCGGCGCGGGATCCATCCAGAGGCGGTCGCGCAATGCGTGGAGAGACACCGGCTGGCCGAAAGGAAGCTCGCCCGTCGCGAGCTCGTACATGAGGACCCCGAGCGCGAAGAAGTCGCTGCGCGGGTCGATACGCGAGCCGAGCACCTGTTCCGGCGAGATATAGGGGGCCGATCCCGCCGCGTAGCGCTTCTCCTGCGCGAGGAGATCGGGCAGGAGGCGGTGGTGCGAGAGGGCGAAGTCGACCAGGACGACGGTGCCGTCGGCCTTCGAGATCACGTTGTCGGGCTTGAGGTCGAGGTGGATCACGTCCTGCGCGTGGATCGCGTGCAGCGCATCGGCGATGGCCGCGCCGATGCGCGCGACATCTTCCGGCGCCATGACGCGCGTCTTGCGGTGATCGAGGCTCTCGCCGGCCACGCGCTCGACCACGAGGTATGGCGCCGTCGTGATATCCCCGGCGGCGACGAAGCGCGGGACGTGCGGGCCCCGAAGGCGCGGGAGGATCATCGCCTCGGTTTCGAAGGAGAGGAGCATCTCCGCGGATTCCGAGGGATCGCCCAGGCGCGGCACCTTCATGAGCATCGGGAATCCCGTGTCGCGCCCGTGGACCTCGAAGAGCGTGCCCATGGCGCCGGAATGCACGCGCGGGCCGACGGCGAATCCGTCGATGATGCTTCCGGGCGCGATGTCGATCATGCTCAGACGCCTCGCTCGACGCGGTACGCCAGGATCCCGGGCAGGCCCGCCGCGCGGATCTTGCGGGCCGCCGCGAAATTGTCGTAGGCGACGCGATGGAAGGTGACGCTCTTCGCGTCGAAATCGGCGAGCGCGTAGCAGGCCGCCGGGTTGCCGTCGCGCGGCTGCCCCACGGAGCCCACGATCGCGAGCCAGGCGCGGTGCGCGCCGACGGGAATCGCGATGGCGGGCTGCGGCTTGAAGTCGATCATGCGCTGCCCGATGCCCTGCGCGTAGAGCGACTGTTCGTGGACGTGCCCGCCGAACGTGTAGGGCGTCCCCGCGGCCCGCGCGCTGCGCTCCGCGGCGCCCGGGCTATCGACGTAGGCCCAGCGCTCCGGAGATTCCGCCGAAGCGTGGACGAAGCACGAAGGCCCCTTGCGCACGCACAGCGGCAGCTCGTCCAGGAACGCGCGCTGCGCCGGCGAAAGGACTCCGCGGCTCCACACGATCGCCGCTTGCGCCGCGTCGTTGAGATAGG
>JADGRS010000498.1 GCA_017880705.1 Burkholderiales bacterium | reverse complement strand
CGCGCCCTGCGGCAGGACGAACTGCGGCTTCTTCGGGCTGGGATGCGGCGGTGCGATGGTCTTGATTGACGCGGGACTCATTGCCGTTCGATTCCCGCCCTGGAGATCACCTCGCTCCAGCGCCGAATCTCGTTGGCGAGCAACTCGCGCGCCTCCCCCGGTGTTCCGCCACGGGCCTCCACGCCGAGCTCGGCCAGGCGCGCCCTCACGTCGGGCGAGGCGAGCGCGGCGTTGATCTCCTTGTTGAGGCGCGCTACGATCTCGCTCGGCGTGCGCGCGGGCGCGGCGAGCGCGTTCCACGACGCGACGTTGAAGTCCGCGATACCGCTCTCCGCGACGGTCGGCACCTCGGGCATGGACTCGCGGCGCTTCGGACCCATCACCGCGAGGACCCGCACCGTCTTGCCGGAGACCTGCGGCATGACCGGCCCGAGGATCTCGACCGCCGCATCGACGGATCCTCCGAGCAACGCGGACACCAGGGCGGGCGTGCCTCCGAAGGGCACCACCTGCACGTCGATTCCCGCGCGGGTCTTGAAGAGCTCGCCCGCAAGGTTCTGCGTGCTGCCGATGTTGATGGTCCCGATGTTGAGCTTGCCGGGTTCGTCCCTCGCGAACGACAAGAGCTCGCGCAACGACTTGAACCGCGAGTCGGCGCGCGCGATCACCGCCAGGTCGAAGAAGCCGAGCGTCGAGATCGGCGCCAGGTCCTTCACCGTATTGAACGGCAGCGACTTGAAGAGGCCCACGCTCACCGCATTGCCGTTGGACATGAGAAGCAGCGTGTAGCCATCGGGCTCCGCCTTTGCGACCGCCTGGGTGGCGATCACGCCGCCGGCGCTGGGCCGGTTCTCGATCACCATCGGTTGCCCGAGCGCTTCGCCCATCTTCCGCGCCACGGTGCGCACCGTGAAATCGGCAATGCCTCCAGCGCCGAAGGGGACGATGATGCGGATCGGTCTCGAGGGGTAGGCGTCGGCGAACGCGGCCGGTGCGTTCAGCGCCACAACGAGGAACATTGCCGCTCGCAGCATTGGTACGGCTCTCCACTCTGGTAAAATCGCCCTGCCCTCGATAGGGTCGTTAGCTCAGCGGTAGAGCACTGCCTTCACACGGCAGGGGCCACTGGTTCGATCCCAGTACGACCCACCAAATCATCCATGACATAGGCGATGCAAGGTTGTCGGCCCACGGTGGGTGTGATGGCACATATTAAGATGAAACGAGTTGCCGCCCCTAGTCCTACCGCGTCGGTACTCGACCCAAACCATCACGTCAGCATCGAGTGACCGCGGCTACTTCAAGTCGCCGCCCCGCCGTTCACTCGGAAATGATGGCTTCGCGTTGAAGACCAGCAGATACCAGAGAATCAAGCCTGCGAGCTGAGTGCAGCCGCCCATGATTCCGATCGCGATCAGCAGGCCGTGACGTTCGACTCCAAATGCGAAAGCGACCAGGGCGACGAGCAGTGCGGTCGCCAGTGAAGAGAGAATTGCGACGAGGATAGCCATCCGACAACGGTAGAAGATCCATGCGGCGGGCGCCCCACCCGGTCAAGTGGGATCGCTTCACGAACGCCGAGAATCCGCGCGGCGGCTGCTCGATCAGCGTTGCGGCATCCAGCCGTTGCACTCGCACTCGAGCGCCGTGCGTTCCACGATGCCGAGCTTGTCGCGCTCGAGCGGCGACTGGATGAGGCACGTGCCGTAGATCCCGCTCCAGAACACGCGGGTGATCGGACCGGGCACCCACTGGATGCGCCCGGCGGGCTCGCGCGCGGGCTTCCACGCGCGGGCAGGCTGCCAGGACTGCGCCTTGCAGGGCATCTGGGTGACGCCGTACCTGTACGGAGCGGCCATCGCCGCGAGCACCTGCGCGTTGAGGTACGGCGACTCGAGATCCACTTGCGCCGCTTTCAACGGCGCGTCGAGGTCCATCTCCTCCGCCTTCGGAGGAATGAAGTGCAGCGCCACTGCGAACGCGAGCCCCAGGGGATCCATCGACGCACCTGTCGAGGCCTCGAAGCGCCCAGCATAGAACGAAATACCCGCGTCCGGAATCGCCTGCTCGATGGCGATGCGTCACGCGCCAGCGCGCGAAGATCCCGTGTTCGTGGTACTATTCAAGTCGCAGGATAGTCAAGCAGTGAAGTGGTGGTCCCTCTTAAGCCCGCGCAAACGCGGCGCCTCGAAGTGCCAGTAAATCCCCTCCTTGATCGTCGTGCCCGAAACGGGGCTCGGATTAGTCTCGATCAACGATAAGGAAGTACATCATGGCAACAGGCATCGTCAAATGGTTCAACGATTCAAAGGGCTTCGGCTTCATCACTCCTGACGAGGGTGGTCCCGACCTCTTCGCGCATCACACCGCGATCCAGATGGACGGCTACAAGTCCCTCAAGGAAGCGCAACGCGTGAGCTTCGAAGTTCGCACCGGCCCCAAGGGCCTGCAGGCCGCGGACATCAAGGCGGTGGAATAAGCCGCAAGCCGAGTTCCCCGTGCGAACGGGGACTGCTTGCAGGGCCCGGCATGCCGGGCCCTTTTCATTGGCGCGATCGGATAGCTGAGCGCGTCGCAAAGGG
>JADGRS010000133.1 GCA_017880705.1 Burkholderiales bacterium | reverse complement strand
GACCACCTTGTAGTCGCTCTGGGTCTTGTTGAAGTTGGCTGCGAGCTCGTTCACCTTGTCGCCGAGCGCCCCGCCCATCGAGTGCCAGAACTGGATCTCGGTTTGCGCTTGCGCCGCGCCCGCCGCGAGACACAACGCGAGGGACGCGAAAAGGGATTTGCCGATCATGAAAGTCCTCTCCTCAGGTTCCATTTGTGCGGCGATGGTACATCAGCCTCCTGACAAAGCCGCGACAACCAGGACCTCGTCCGATGGCTCCAATCGCGACGCGATTCCCGGAACCTGCCGCCGGTTCACGAAGATCTTGATGTGGGCGCGGATCGCGCCCTGCTCGTCGATCATGCGGAAGCGGATGCCGGGAAAACGGCGGTCAAGATCGTCGAGAAGCTCGGCGAGCGTCGCTCCTTCGGCCTCGACCTCGCGGGCTTGCGCCGTGTAGTCGGAAAGCGGTGTAGGCAACCGGACCTTCACGGAACGATCGCGGTCTCGATCGAGTAGATGTGCGGCAGGTGCATGCGCAGGCACTGCCAGGCGCCGCCTTCGTCGAAGCTCGCCCAAAGCTCGCCGCCCGTCGTGCCGAAGTAGAGTCCCACGGGATCGAGCGTGTCGCTCGTCATCGCCTGGCGCTTCACCGTGAACCAGGCCTGCTCCCGGGGCAGCCCGTTGTCCCTGCGTTGCCACGACTCGCCCGCGTCGCGCGACTCGTACACCGCGGGCTTGCCGCCGATCGCGGTGCGCGGCCACACGGTACCGCCATCCATCGGGAAGACCCAGAGCGTCTTCGCATCGCGCGGGTGCAGCGTGAGCGGAAAGCCGATGTCGCCGACTTCCTTGGGCATGCGCTCGCCGATGCGCTGCCAGCGGTCGGCGCCGCGATCGAGCCGATAGATGCCGCAGTGGTTCTGCTGGTAGACGACGTCGCGAGACGCGCCATGCACACGCAGGCAATGGGGATCGTGCCCGAAGGCGACGCCGGGATCGGGAAGGAAATCCGCCGCCACACCCTCGTTGAGCGGCGACCACGTCGCGCCCGCGTCGCGCGATTCGAACACGCCTCCCGTGGAAATCCCGATGTAGAGATGATCGGCATCGAACGGATCGACATTCAGGGAATGGAGCGTCGCGCCGTCGGGCGGTGCATCCTGCAGGCCGCCGCACCACTTGATGCGATCGGGATTCTCGTTGAATCCGGCGACACCCTTCCAGCTGCGTCCCGCGTCGTCGGAAACGAAGAGCCCGGGCGGCGAAACTCCCGCGTACCAGCGCGAGGGCTGCGAAGCGTGCCCGGGCGTGAGCCAGAACACGTGGCTCACGGCCTCGCCGCGCTCGCCCTCGGCGGCCTTGCGGAACGCGGGAGGGATTCGCGCCTCGGTCCACGTCTTTCCGAGGTCCTCCGAACGGTAGGCGGTCGGCCCGAGATGGCCCGCGCGCACCGCCGCGAGCAGCGTTCGGCCATCACGCGGGTCGAGCACCGCGTGGTTCACGACCTGGCCGAGGAAATGGGGGCCGTCGATCGACCACTCGTGCCGATCGGCGCCCGACGAAAGGATGAAGAAGCCCTTGCGGGTGCCCACCAGGACCAGGAGCCGGGACATGGCCGCTCTCGGGCGGGAAAACGCGCGCCGCTAGTCTTTCTTGATGATCGACTTCAGCGAGCCGAGAAGGCCGCGCTTTTCCTCGGCCGGCGGGGGCTCCGGCGTCTTCTGGACGACGTAATTGGGCGCCGTCTTGGGTTTCGGCGCGGCCGGAGCGGCCGGGCGCGGGTAGAGCACCGAGCGCTTCACCAGGTCGAGCCAGTGGTTGGGGCGACCGATGAAGTGCTTCGCGAATTCCTCCACGCCCTGGTCGTCCATCTCCGTCGCCATGAGGTTGAAGAGGTCGACGCTGAATCCGTTCACGTTCTTCGCGACGATCTTCAGCTTGCCCGACTCGTGATCGCCGTCGACCTTCGCCTGCACCCGGAAATCGCACTTGACCTTGAAGACCTCGTGGGTGATCACCTTGCGCTCGTTGCGGAACTGCTCGCTGGTGTGCTCGACGTTCGACTGCCACAGCACGTCACGGAACTTCTCCATGTCGTCCGGGCCCTTCTTGACCGTGAGGACCTTGTCCGACCAGCAGCGGTAGCCCACCTGCACCTCGCCGTAGTAGTCCTTGTCGATGAAGTGCTTCGAGCGAAAGTCGCAGAAGAAGTCCTTGATGGACAGCCCGTCGATGCGCCCCACAGTGGAAAGGTCGAACACGAACGGGCTCGGCATCTGCACGACGTTCAGCTGCTTGCCAAGGTCGTTCAGGTACAGGAACAGGCGGCGCAACGAATGGTCGACGGCGACGGCAGTCGAGCGGAGGCTCTCCGTCTTGTCGGTATCTTGCGCCTTGAGCGCGTCGGCCTGCTTCTTCAGATCGTCCAGTAGTCCCACGGAACACTCCAGATTCCGGAAGTCACCCGCGAATCTTAACGTATCATCGGCGCAAAAACCAAAAGCAACGGGGAACGCACGTAGTTAACCATGAAGGCCATCCTCGCCCTCGACCAGGGCACGACGAGCTCCCGGGCCATCGCTTTCGGGCGTGACGGCCGCATTCTCGGTACTTCACAGCAAGAATTTCGCCAGATCTTCCCGCAGCCCGGGTGGGTGGAGCACGACCCCCTCGAGATCTGGAGCACGCAGCGCGACGTGGCCGCCCGCGCCCTCGCCAATGCGGGCCTTTCCGCGAGCGACGTGGGGGCGATCGGCATCGCCAACCAGAGGGAGACGACGCTCCTCTGGGAGCGCGCGACGGGCAGGCCCCTCGCCAATGCCATCGTCTGGCAGGACCGACGCACCGCGTCCCGATGTGACGCTCTGCGACAGGCGGGCCACGAAGCGCTCTTCACCCGCAAGACGGGGCTGCTCCTCGACGCCTACTTCTCGGGAACCAAGCTCGCGTGGCTGCTCGACAACCTCGCCGGGGCGCGCGAGCGGGCGGCCCGCGGCGAGCTCGCGTTCGGAACGGTCGACACCTGGCTCGCGTGGCAACTGTCGGGAGGCGCGGCGCACGTGACCGACGCCTCGAACGCGTCGCGCACCCTCCTCTTCAACATCCATTCGCTCGGCTGGGACGAGGAGCTGCTCGGAATCCTCGACATTCCGCGCGCCTTGCTGCCGGAAGTCGTGCCCTCGAGCGGGCCCATTGCCACGACGTCGTGCGAGGGCCTGCCTTCGGGCATCGCCATCGCCGGCATCGCGGGAGACCAGCAAGCCGCGCTCTTCGGACAGGCGTGCTATGCCCCCGGCATGGCGAAGAATACCTACGGCACCGGGTGCTTCCTTCTCATGAACACCGGCGAGCGCGCCGCCTCCTCGGCGAACCGGCTGCTCACCACGGTCGCGTGGCAGCGCGAGGGGCGCACGGCGTACGCGCTCGAAGGCAGCGTCTTCATCGCGGGCGCGGCGATCCAGTGGCTGCGCGACGGATTGGGGCTCATCGCGAAGTCCGCCGACGTCGATGCGCTCGCCTCGAGCGTTCCCGATACCGGGGGCGTCTATTTCGTGCCGGCGCTATCGGGCCTCGGCGCGCCCTATTGGGACCCGCGCGCGCGCGGCGCGATCGTCGGGATCACCCGCGGCACGACGAAGGCCCACCTCGCGAGAGCGACCCTCGAGGCGATCGCGTTCCAGAGCGCCGAGCTGATCGAGGCGATGGCGGCCGATTGCTCGATCGGGTTGACCGAGCTGCGCGTCGACGGCGGCGCGACGGCGAGCGGCCTGCTCATGCAGATGCAGGCGGACCTCCTCGGAGTGCCGGTCGTGAGGCCGCGCGTGACCGAGACGACCGCGCTCGGCGCCGCCTACCTCGCGGGGCTCGCGGTCGGGTTCTGGAAGGATGAAGCCGAGATCGCCTCGCTCTGGTCGCGCGATCGCGTGTTCCAGCCGCAGCTCGCGCGCGAGACGGCGCTCGCGAAACTCGGCGAATGGAAGCGCGCCGTCGGGCGCGCCCGCGATTGGACGCGCGAGGCCTGAATCAGCTCGCCGCTTCCGGCTCCGCGCGCAGGAAGGTGCGGCGGTAGTGCCGCAGCTCCTCGACCGACTCGTAGACGTCCGCGAGCGCCTCGTGCCGGCCTTCCTTCGCGACTCCCTGCAGCACTTCCGGATGCCAGCGCTTGGCGAGCTCCTTCAGCGTCGAGACGTCGATGATCCGATAGTGGAGATAGGCGTCGAAGGCGGGCATGTAGCGCGCCATGAAGCGCCGGTCCTGGTGCACCGTGTTGCCGCAAAGCGGCGCCAGGCGCTCCCCCACGATGGGCTTCAGGAATTCGACGAGACGCTTCTCGACCTCGGCCTCGGTGAAGGTCGAGGCGCGCACCTTGTCGATGAGGCCCGACTTGCCGTGCGTCGACTTGTTCCAGGAGTCCATCGCCTCGAGAACCTCGTCGGACTGGTGGACCACGTACACCGGGGCCTCGGCGATGGCGTTCAGCTCCGAGTCGGTCACCACCATGGCGACCTCGAGAATGCGGTCGCGGTCGGGAACGAGGCCCGACATCTCCATGTCTATCCAAACCAACGGGGTCTTGTCGTGCGCCACTTGAGCCTTCGCGTCCGCGAAATTCGGGTGCCGATTGTGTCACGCCAACCCGGTCTTGACCAATCGTGAGCTCCGCCACCTTCTCCGCCGTCTTCGCCGCCTTCGTCCTCGCCGCCCTCGCCTGGCGCACGTGGCTCGGCTTGCGCCAGATGAGCCACGTGGCGAGCCACCGCGACAGCGTCCCCGCGGATTTCGCGGCCTACATCCCCATCGAGGCGCACCGCAAGGCCGCCGACTACACGCGCGACAAGCAGCGCGTCGCGCTGGTCGAGACGCTCGTGATCGATGGCGCGCTGCTCTTCTTCCTCACGTTGGGCGGCGGCGTGGCGATGATCGACGCGTGGTCCCACGCACGTCTCGGCGATGGCTACCTGCGCGACCTGGCCACCGTCTTCGCCGTGATGATCTTCTCGGGAGTGCTCGCGCTTCCCTTCGATGCCTGGCGCACGTTCGTGATCGAATCGCGCCATGGCTTCAACCGCACGACGCCCGCAGTCTTCATCGTCGACCTCCTGAAGG
The DNA here is from genome assembly GCA_017880705.1 of Burkholderiales bacterium. Classification (GTDB taxonomy): domain Bacteria; phylum Pseudomonadota; class Gammaproteobacteria; order Burkholderiales; family Usitatibacteraceae; genus Usitatibacter. Next base: position 2,977 of record JADGRS010000133.1, on the reverse strand, counting down.
GAGCGCTGCTTGCAGTGGCGCTGGGCACGCCCCTGCTGCTTGCGGTCTTCTGGCTGGTGGACGCGGCCGGGCCCTACTGGTGGCTCTACGCCTGGATCGCGTGGATCGCGTTCACCCTCGCGCTGGTGATGGTCTATCCGCGCTGGATCGCGCCGCTCTTCAACCGCTTCACGCCGCTCGAGGAAGGCGACCTGCGCCGGCGCATCGAGGCGCTCATCGAGCGCTGTGGCTTCCACGCGAAGGGCCTCTTCGTGATGGACGGCTCGCGCCGCTCGAGCCACGGCAACGCGTACTTCACGGGCTTCGGCGCCGAGAAACGCATCGTCTTCTTCGACACGCTGATCGAGCGGCTCACGCCCTCGGAGATCGAGGCGGTGCTCGCCCACGAGCTCGGCCATTTCGCCAAGGGGCACATTCCGCGGCTGCTCGCGGTGCGCTTCGCGTTGGCGCTCCTCATGCTCGCCATCCTCGGCTGGCTGTATCGCGAGCCCGCGTTCCACCAGGCGCTCGGGCTCCCGGAGCCGCGCATCGGCGCGGCGCTGGTGGGGTTCGCCCTCATCATTCCGGTCTTCACCTTCCCATTCCAGCCCCTGGCGAGCCTCATCGCGCGGCGCCAGGAATTCGAGGCCGACGCGTTCGCCGTGGAGCACGCGAGCGCCGCCGACCTCACCAGCGCGCTCGCCAAGCTTTATCGCGACAACGCGGCGACCCTGACGCCCGATCCCCTGCACTCGCTGGTGTATGATTCGCATCCCCCGGCGGCGCTACGCATCGATCACCTGAAAAGAGCGGTTCCATGAACGAGCTCGCGCGCAAGAAGTGCAAGCCCTGCGAAGGCGGCGTGGCGCCCCTCGCCGCGGAGGAGGTCCGCCCGATGCTGAAGGGCCTGGACGGCTGGGCGGCGGACGGCAAGGGCATCGCCAAGACCTACCGCTTCAAGAACTACTTCGAGACGATGGCGTTCGTGAATGTCGCGGCATGGGTTTCCCATCGGGAGGATCACCACCCGGACCTGCAAGTGGGTTACGGGCAATGCCGCGTCTTCTACCTGACGCACGCGATCGACGGGCTTTCCGAGAACGACTTCATCTGCGCCGCGAAGCTGGACGCCCTGTTCGATCTATAGGATGACCACCCGGCGCGAGAAGTCGGAGCAGGTCGTCATCGAAGGACGGGTCGTCGCCGACTTCGGGCGCGAGTTCCTGGTGGAGTTCGCCGATCGCCGCCAGGTGGTCTGCACGCGCAAGGGCCGGCGCCAGGACGCGACCTGCGGCGACTTCGTCGAGGTGCGCCTCAACGGCCCCGCGCAGGGATCCATCGAGCGCGTCGGCACGCGGCGCAATCTTCTCTTCCGCTCGGACCAGTGGAACGAGAAGACGCTCGCCGCAAACGTGGACCAGGTGGTGATTCTCCTCGCGCCGAAGCCCCCCATCAGCGAGGCGTTCCTCAACATGAGCCTCGTCGCGTGCGACGCGGCGCGGATCCCGGTGGTGATCGCGCTCAACAAGTCCGATCTTCCCGAGCACGCGGCGGCGAGGAAGACCCTCGTGCCCTACGAGAAGATGGGCTACACGGTGATCACGATGTCTGCGAAGTTCGACGTGGCGCCGCTCCTGCCGCACCTCGAGAAGAAGACGACGCTTCTCGTGGGACAGAGCGGCATGGGGAAATCGAAGACGGTGAACGCCCTGGTGCTGAGCGACGTCGCGCGCGTGGGCGAGCTCACGACCTCGCGCGACTCGGGCGCGCACACCACGACCTTCTCGCGCTTCTACCGCCTCGACAAGGACACGTCGATCATCGACACGCCCGGGTTCCAATCGTTCGGGCTCTTCCATTTGACCGAGGACCAGATCGGCGACGCGATGCCGGACTTCCGTCCATATCTCGGTGCGTGCAAGTTCAACGATTGCGCGCACCTCTCCGAGCCCGGCTGCGCGATCATCGCGGCCGTGGGCAAGGGCGAGGTGAGCGCCGCGCGGCTCTCCTTCTACCAGGTGCTCATCGAGCAGCACCGGGAGCTTCACGAGCAGCATCCGGAGTGGAAAAAGTAGCTTAGTCCTCGTTCTTGCGCCATCCATCGAACTCGGGATGAAGCTCGACCCGGGGGACCACGACCTTTCAACCGGGAGAGAGCTCGCTACTTACAATAGCGCTCGAATTCCTTTGAGTTCTTCTCTCGTGCGATGAGCGGGGCACCCCCTGTCGAGCTTCATCCCAAGAGTTCGATGGATGGCTCTGCGCGCACACTCCGACCATTCCCAGAATTTTGAGTGTGTTCGCCAAGAAGAACGGCGATGCGAGGAGCATCAAAGCGGTACAAGCATAAATTTGGGACGGTGGACTGCACAGGCACGGCCAACTTCTTGAGAGCCTCATCGAAGTGTTGGGGTGGAGCTCGAGAGGGGGTGCCCCGCTCGCCGCCGAAGAGAAGAAGCGCAAGGAATTCGAGCGCAAATCGTAAGAAGCGAGATCACTCACCTTCGAAAGGCCGAGGCCCCCCGGGTCGAGCTTCATCCCCACTTCAATGAGGCGATTGCCGGGGGCATGACTCTGGATTCCCGCATTCGCGGAATGACGCCACGACGTCGATTCGCTAACGCCCGATCGCGACGGGAATGCGCCGGCGGCCGAACTGGCGCCGGATGTCGAACCCAGCGAACCGTCCCGGGATCGACGTCGCGCACTGTGGGCATTTCCCGTCGGCGGTCACGCGGTACTCCTCGATGCGATGCCAGTCGCGCACGATGAGCGCGGCGCCGCAGCCATGGCAGAACGTGGTGCCGCCTTCCGTGTCGTGGACGTTGCCCGTGTATACGTAGCGCAATCCCTCGTCCATCGCGATGCGGCGCGCGCGCGCAAGCGTCGCCGCGGGCGTGGGCGGCAGGTCGGTCATCTTGAAATCGGGATGGAACGCCGTGAAATGCAGCGGCACGTCGGGGCCCAGCTCGCGGAATATCCAGCGGCTCTCGGCGCG
>JADGRS010000132.1 GCA_017880705.1 Burkholderiales bacterium | reverse complement strand
CGAAGCGGATCCCGTCCGTGATCTCGTAGGCGCGCTCGGCGGCGATCTTCACCTTGTCGCCGAGAGCCGTCACGCAAAGCACGCGCCCGCCGTTGGTGACGACCTTTCCGTCCTTCTCGGCGGTGCCCCCGTGGAAGACGTGGTAGTCCTCCCCGGGCTTCGGCAGCCCGCGGATCTCGTCGCCCTTGCGCGGCGCGTCGGGGTAGCCGGCGGCGGCGAGCACCACGCCCAGCGCGGCGCGTCGATCCCAGTGCGCGTCGACGCGATCGAGCGTGCCGTCGATCGCGTGCTCCAGGATCTCGAAGAAATCGCTCTTCAGGCGCATGAAGATCGGCTGCGTCTCCGGGTCGCCCAGGCGGCAGTTGAATTCCACCACGCGCGGCTCGCCGCCGGCGTCGATCATGAGCCCCGCATAGAGGAAGCCGGTGAACGCGATCCCGTCGGCCGCCATGCCTTTCACGGTAGGAAGGATGATCTCGCGCATGACGCGATTGTGCACCTCGGGCGTCACCACGGGAGCGGGCGAATACGCCCCCATGCCGCCGGTGTTCGGGCCCTGGTCGCCGTCGAAGATGCGCTTGTGGTCCTGGCTCGACGGAAGCGCCAGCACGTTGCGGCCGTCGGCCATCACGATGAAGCTCGCTTCCTCGCCCGCCATGAACTCCTCGATCACTACGCGATGGCCCGCATCGCCCAGGGAGCCGGAGAGCATGCGGTCGATCGCGTCGTGCGCTTCCTTCGCGTTCGTGGCGACGACCACGCCCTTGCCCGCGGCGAGGCCATCGGCCTTGATGACGATCGGCGCGCCGTGCTGGTCGATGTACCCATGGGCCGCCTTCGCCTCGGTGAACGTCTCGTGGCGCGCCGTGGGAATGCCATGCAGGCCCATGAAGCGCTTGGCGAAGTCCTTCGACGCCTCGAGCTGCGCGGCCGCCTGCGTGGGGCCGAAGATGCGCAGGCCCGCGGCGCGGAACGCGTCGACGACGCCGGCGGCGAGCGGCCCCTCGGGCCCGACGACGGTCGCGTGGATCGCTTCTCGTTTCGCGAACTCGACGAGGTCGGGAATCGCGGTGACGTCCACGTTGTAGAGGCCGTCCTCGTGCGCGGTGCCGGCGTTGCCGGGGGCGACGTACACCCGGGAAACCCTGGGCGATTGCGCGAGGCGCCACGCGATGGCGTGCTCGCGGCCTCCGGAGCCGATGACCAGAAGTTTCATGACCCTAGTGCCTGAAGTGCCTCATGCCGGTGAATACCATCGCGATGCCGTGCTCGTCGGCGGCGGCGATCACTTCGTTGTCGCGGACGCTCCCGCCGGGCTGGATCACCGCCCGCGCGCCCGACCGCGCCACGACGTCGAGGCCGTCGCGGAACGGGAAGAACGCGTCGGAAGCCGCGACCGAGCCGCGCAGCGAAAGCCCCGCGTTCTTCGCCTTGATCGAGGCGATGCGAGTCGAGTCCACGCGGCTCATCTGCCCCGCGCCCACCCCGAGCGTCATGCCGTGGCGCGCGAAGACGATCGCGTTGGACTTCACGAACTTCGCCACGCGGAACGCGAAGACGAGGTCGTTCATCTCGTCCTTCGTGGGATCGCGCTTCGTGACGATGCGAAGCTCGGCCACGTCGAAGGCGTCGGAAGACTGCACCAGGAGGCCGCCGCCGACCCGCTTCATGTCGAGCCGGTTCAGGTCGCGCGCGATGCCGATGGAGAGCACGCGCACGTTCTTCTTCGCGCCGAAGGCCGCGAGGGCCTCGGGCGTGTACGAAGGGGCGATCACCACCTCGACGAACTGCTTGGCGACCGCCTCGGCGGTCGCGCCGTCCACCGCGCGGTTGAAGGCGATGATGCCGCCGAACGCCGAAGTCGGATCGGTGAGAAACGCGTTGCGATACGCCGCGAGCGGCGAATCCGCCACCGCGACGCCGCACGGATTGGCGTGCTTCACGATCACGCACGCCGGCACCTCGAACGTGCGGCAGCACTCCCACGCCGCGTCGGAGTCGGCGATGTTGTTGTAGCTGAGCTCCTTGCCTTGCAGCTGCTTGAAGCGGGCGAGCGTGCCGGGCGCGGGATCTCGCTCGACGTAGAACGCCGCCGACTGGTGCGGATTCTCTCCGTAACGAAGCGCCTGGGAAAGCTGCATCTGCAGGTTGAGCCGGTCGGGAAACTCACGCTCCACGCCCTCGGGGCTGCGCGCCGTGAGCCAGTTGGAGATCATGCCGTCGTACTCGGCCGTGTGGCTGAAGGCCTTCGCCGCGAGGCGGAAGCGCTCGGCGAAATCGAGCTTGCCCTTGGCCGCGGCGAGCTTCGAGATGATCGACGGGTAGTCCGCCGGATCGGTCACCACCGCGACGAACTCGTGGTTCTTCGCCGCCGCGCGCACCATCGCGGGGCCGCCGATGTCGATGTTCTCGATCGCGTCTTCCACGGTGCAGCCGGGCCTGGCCACGGTCTGCGCGAACGGATAGAGGTTCACGACCACCATGTCGATCGGCGCAATGTCGTGCTCGCGCATCGACTGCAGGTGGCTGGGGCTGTCGCGCCTCGCGAGGATGCCTCCGTGCACCTTCGGGTGCAGCGTCTTCACGCGCCCCTCCATCATCTCGGGAAAGCCGGTGTGCTCCGCGACTTCCGTCACGACGACGCCGTTCAGCCTGAGGAGCTGGGCGGTGCCGCCCGTGGAAAGGATCTGCACCCCATGCGTGAGCAGCGCCCGCGCGAGCTCGACCACGCCGGTCTTGTCGGAGACGCTGACGAGGGCGCGCTGGATCTTTATCGTGACTAGTCCAGCCCGTGCTGTTGCAGCTTCTTGCGCAGGGTGTTGCGGTTCATCCCCAGCAGCTCCGCGGCGCGCGTCTGGTTGCCGTGGGCCTGGAACATCACGACTTCGAGCATCGGCTTCTCGACGGCCAGGACAACCATGTCGTAGATGCCCGACGCCTTCTCCCCGTCGAGGTCCTTGAAGTACTGGCGCATCACCTTGCGCACCGTGGAGGAAAGCTCGTTCTCGCGAACGGCGTCCGCTCTCGCGTCGGATCTGTTTCTAGGCTGCAAGAGCCACCTCGTCTTCGACATATTCGAGGCGCGCCGAATGGGCGGTGAGCTCGCCGAAGAACGATGCCACGGCGGCGAGCTGCAATTCGGAGCTCTCGAGGGTGTTCATGCGGGCACGGAACACGGCGGAGTTCTTGAGTCCTTTCGTGTACCAGCTGATGTGCTTGCGCGCCACCCGCGTGCCGCGCTCGTAGCCGTAGAAGGAATACAGGTCGTGAAGGTGGCCGACCAGCACCTCGCGGATTTCCGCGACCGTCGGCGGCGGGAGGTGCGCGCCGGTCTCGAGGAAATACTGGATCTCGCGGAAGATCCAGGGGCGGCCCTGGGCGGCGCGGCCGATCATCACCGCGTCGGCGCCGGTGTACTCGAGGACGAACTTCGCCTTCTCGGGAGTCGTCACGTCGCCGTTGGCGACGACCGGGATCGAGACCGACTGCTTCACCGCGCGGATGGTGTCGTACTCCGCGTCTCCCGTATACATGCACGCGCGCGTGCGCCCGTGCATGGCGAGCGCCTGGATGCCGTGATCCTCGGCGATCCTCGCGATGCGCAGCGCGTTGCGGTTGTCCTTGTTCCAGCCGGTGCGGATCTTGAGCGTGACCGGGACCTGCACCGCCTTCACGACGGCGTCGATGATCCGCGCGACGAGCGGCTCATCCTGCAGGAGCGCCGAACCCGCGTAGACGTTGCAGATTTTCTTCGCGGGGCAGCCCATGTTGATGTCGATGATGTGGGCGCCGCTGTCGACGTTGTACTTCGCGGCCTCGGCCATCATCCCAGGATCGGCGCCGGCGATCTGGATCACCTTCGGCTCGACTTCGCCCTCGTGGTTGCCGCGGCGGATGGTCTTCTCCGAACCCCACAGGAGCGAATTCGACGCGACCATCTCCGAGACCGCCATTCCCGCGCCCATCGCCTTGCAAAGGCTGCGGAAAGGACGATCGGTCACGCCCGCCATGGGCGCGACGATGAGATTGTTCCGGAGCTGGATGGGGCCGATCTTCAATTTGTTTTCGGTGCGACGCCGCTCTTCTGGTTTCGTCTCTTCGGGAGACTGTCGGCGAAAGGAAAGGTGCCTATTTTATACGCGACGCAAATCGCGAGGAAGTGAAATTTCGCACTCGCGCATCACGGTGTTGTGAACTTGACACAATAAGTCAAGTCCTGAGATCACCGCACACATCACGCCTTGCCGTAGCCGCCGCCGCCCGGCGTCTCGATGACGAAGACGTCGCCCGCCCCCATCCCGGTTTCGTCGGCGTACGAAAGCTCGGTGCGCGATCCGTCGGCACGCTCGACCCAGTTGCGGCCGACCGCGCCCGCCGCGCCGCCCGCCATTCCATACGGGGGAATGCGGCGATGGCCCGCGAGGATCGCGGCGGTCATCGGCTCGAGGAAGCGCACGCGGCGCGTCGCGCCGTTGCCGCCATGCCACTTTCCCGCGCCGCCGCTGCCCGGGCGGATGCTGTGCCCGTCGATGCGCACCGGAAAGCGCCACTCGAGGACCTCGGGATCGGTCAGGCGCGAGTTCGTCATGTGCGTCTGAACGGTGTCCGTCCCGTCGAAGCCGGGGCCCGCGCCGGTGCCGCCCGAAATCGTCTCGTAGTACTGGTAGCGGTCGTTGCCGAAGGTGAAGTTGTTCATGGTGCCGCAGGAGGCCGCCATGATGCCGAGCGCGCCGTAGAGCGCGTCGGTGAGGCACTGCGAGGTCTCGACGTTTCCGGCGACGGTCGCGGCCGGCGGACGGGGATTCAGCATCGAGCCTTCGGGGATGATCACCGTCAGCGGCTTCAGGCATCCGGCGTTCAGCGGAATATCGTCGTCCACCAGCGTGCGGAACACGTAGAGCACGGCGGCGTACACGACGGCCGAGGGGGCGTTGAAGTTGCTTTCGAGCTGCGCGCTCGTCCCGGTGAAGTCGATCACGGCGCTGCGCCGGTCGGCGCCAATGGCGATCCGCACCTTGATGACGGCGCCGTTGTCCATCTCGTAGGCGTACTCGCCGTCCTTCAACACGCCGATCACGCGGCGTACGCATTCCTCGGCGTTGTCCTGGACGTGGCCCATGTACGCCTTCACCACGTCGAGGCCGAAGTGCGCGACCATGCGCTTCAGCTCCTGGACGCCCTTCTCGTTCGCCGCGACCTGCGCGCGCAGGTCCGCGATGTTCTGGTCGGGATTGCGCGCCGGATAGCGCGCCGAGGCGAGGAGCCCGCGCATCTCCTTCTCGAGCATGCGGCCGCCCTCGACGAGCTTCACGTTGTCGAGGAGGACGCCTTCCTCCTCGATGGTCTTCGAGAAGGGCGGCATGGAGCCGGGGGTGATTCCTCCGATGTCGGCGTGGTGGCCTCGGCTGCCGACGTAAAAGAGAGGCTTATCCGCAGATGAACGCAGATGAACGCCGTTTTCGTCTTCGAGGTAGACGGGGGTGATTACAGTGACGTCGGGCAAGTGCGTTCCGCCGTTGTACGGGTCGTTCAATACGTACACGTCGCCCGGCTTCATGGCGCCGGCGTTCTTGGCGATCACGGTCTTGATGCTCTCGCCCATGGAGCCCAGGTGCACCGGCATGTGGGGGGCGTTGGCGATCAGGTTGCCGTCGGCGTCGAAGAGGGCGCACGAGAAGTCGAGGCGCTCCTTGATGTTCACCGAGTAGGCGGTCTGGGCGAGGCGCACGCCCATCTGCTCCGCGATCGACATGAAGAGGTTGTTGAAGACTTCAAGCATCACCGGGTCCGCGGTGGTGCCGAGCGCATAGCGCGCCTTGCGCTCGACGACGCGCTCGAGCACGAGGTGATCGAGCTCGGTCACGCGCGCCTCCCACTCGGGCTCGACCACCGTCGTCGCATTGCGCTCGGCGATGATCGCGGGGCCCGCGATGCGGGTCCCCGGGGCGAGCCTGTCGCGCAGGTAGACCGGCGTGTCGTGCTCCGCGCCGCGGGTCGTCATCTTCACGCGCGCGTGGGGCGCGGGCTTGGCGATCGACACCGGGCTCGCGACGATGAGGCCCGGGCCCGCGTCGGAGCGGCCGACCGCCTCGACCGACACCGCCTCGGCGACGAGCGCGCGATCGGGCATGAGGAAGCTGAAGCGGCTTCGATAGAGGCGCTCGAATTCCGCGCGCATCCGCTCGATCGAGGCGAGCGGCACGGCGAGCGAGGTGTCGGTGCCCTCGTACTTGAGGTGCACGCGCTTCTCGAGCTTCTCGAACGCGACACCCTGCTCGGCGAGCTCGTGCACGCACTGCTCGCCCAGCCTCACGCATTTCTCCTCGATGTCGGGGAGCGCGCCATCGGAGAGCTGGCGCTCCACCGCTTCTTCCCGCAGCGAGCGCACCTGCGCGAGGCCCATGCCGTACGCCGAGAGCACGCCCGCGAGGGGATGGATGTAGACGCGCTTCATGCCGAGCTCGTCGGCGACGAGGCACGCGTGCTGCCCTCCGGCGCCGCCGAAGCACGCGAGCGTGTATTCGGTCACGTCGTGGCCGCGCTGCACCGAGATGAACTTGATCGCGTTCGCCATGTTCGCCACCGCGATGCGGATATATCCCTCGGCGACGGCTTCCCGCGTCTGGGGCCGCGCGGTGGCCGTAGCGATCCGCACCGAGAGCTCGGCGAACTTCTCGCGCACGACCTCGGCATCGAGCGCCTCGTCGCCCCCCGGCCCGAACACCTTCGGGAAGAACGCGGGCTGGATCTTGCCGAGCATCACGTTGCAGTCGGTCACCGTGAGCGGCCCGCCGCGCCGGTAGCTCGCGGGGCCGGGATTCGCCCCCGCGGAATCGGGGCCCACCCTTTGCCTTTGCCCGTCGAAGAAGAGGATCGAGCCGCCGCCCGCCGCGATCGTGTGGATCGACATCATCGGCGCGCGCATGCGCACGCCCGCGATGAGCGTCTCCAGCTCGCGCTCGAGCTCTCCCGCGTAGTGCGACACGTCGGTCGAGGTGCCGCCCATGTCGAAGCCGATCACTTTCGGGAAGCCCGCGGCCTCGGAGGTGCGCACCATGCCGATGATGCCGCCCGCGGGGCCGGAGAGGATCGAGTCCTTCCCCTGGAAACGATGGGCGTCGGTGAGGCCGCCGTTCGACTGCATGAACATGAGGCGCGTGCCCGGAAGCTCGGCCGCCACCTGGTCCACGTATCGCCTGAGGATCGGCGAAAGGTACGCGTCGACGACCGTCGTGTCGCCGCGCGAGACGATCTTCATGAGCGGCGACACGATGTGGGAAGCCGAGACCTGGTCGAAGCCCGTCCAGGTCGCGAGCCGGGCGACCGCGGCCTCATGGGCCGGATAGCGATACCCATGCATGAAGATGATCGCGATGGAGCGGTAGCCCGCGGCGCGCGCGCTCTCGAGATCGCGGCGCACGGCCTTCTCGTCGAGCGGCAGGATCACCTCGCCGCGGGCGCCCACGCGCTCGTCCACCTCGACCACCTTCGCATACAGGAGCTCGGGCAGCTCGATGTGGCGGTCGAAGATGCGGGGCCGGTTCTGATAGGCGATGCGCAGCTGGTCGCGGAACCCCTTCGTGATGAAGAGCACCGTGGGCTCGCCCTTGCGCTCGAGGAGCGCGTTCGTCGCGACCGTCGTCCCCATCTTCACGGCGTCGATGCGATCGGCGGGAATCGGCGAGTCCTTCGGCACCCCAAGCAGGTAGCGAATGCCCGCTAGCGCCGCATCCCCGTACTGCTCGGGATTCTCCGACAGGAGCTTGTGGGTCGCGAGGCTGCCGTCGGGCTTGCGCGCCACGACGTCGGTGAAGGTTCCGCCGCGGTCGATCCAGAACTGCCATCCCGCGCCGCGCGCGTTCATCGATCCTTCCGGAGCGCTTCCACGAGCGCCTCGCCCTCGGGGCCCGCCGTCGCGGCCCACGCGTCCACGGTCGCGCGCGCGGCCTCGCGCATGCGCTCCCGCAACGCCCGCGGAACGCTCGTATCGATCGTCATGCCCTGCTCGCGCATGCGCTTGTAGTTCTGCTCGAGGCGCCCTTCGAGGGCCTTCCATTGGCGCGCCTCGGTTT
>JADGRS010000497.1 GCA_017880705.1 Burkholderiales bacterium | reverse complement strand
GGCCTTCAGGCTGCGGCGATCCTCGGTGGCGTTGAACTGCTGCTGGGGAAACGGCGTGACCAGCAGTCGCAAACCTTCGAGCTGCTTGGGATTGAGGATGTCCTTGAACAACTCGTTGAAGTTGGCGAGCGTCACCAGCTTGCCTTGCGAGACGTCGCCCAGGTCCGGCCGCGTCGTCAGGTAGATCGGTGCGGGAAACTCGGGCAGGAAATGATCGGGCAAGTCGAAGTCGAGGTCGAAGCGAGTCAGGTCCCGATCGGTCTGCCTCTTCGTCTCCTCGATGAGGAATTTGGGGAAGATCATTCCGCCCGCTTCGTGGTGGGGATGCGGCAGCGGAAGAAAGCCGGCTGGCCAGAGCTGCCTTTCCCGGACTTCCTCGGGCGACAGGGCTGCGAGCTTTTCCCAGGACATTCCCGCGGGCAACTTGACGCGCACGCCGCCTTGCACCGGCTTGCCGCGCGACATGACCGCTCCCGTTGCCGGCCGGTCAGCGAGGTTGTAGCGCTCCGCGAGCAGGTTCTGTTGGCGCTGCGCGAACTGCGGCTTCTCCGCCTGAAGCCGTCTTGTCAGCGTGGCGAAGTCTTCATCGACGGCCGAAGCTGTCTGCGCGAGGCAGACAACGCCGGCGGCGGGCAATGCGACGAGGAACCGGTGCAACCGAGAGCTGACTGACATGCCGCCTCCTTGGACTGCCTACTTACCCTTCTTCGCGAGGACGGCATCGGCCTTTCGGTCGACCTTTGCTTTTTCCGCGGCACTCAGGTGACCCGAGTTGTAGCCTTGCGAGGCGCGCGCCTTGGCGTCGCGCGCATGTGCCTTATCCTCGACCGGATATCGGCCACCAGGCAATGCGAAAGCTGCTTTCGGCAGCTTCTTGCGCGCTTCAGTCGTGAGTTTGCTCATAACGTCCTCCAAGAGGCTTCTAGTCCGCCACCACCTCGACACCCTCGAGGTACCTCGACAATTCGCCCATCCACATGCGCGACGTCCCCGCGTCGACGCTCGCGCCGGCCTCCTCGAGGCGGGCGCCGATGTCGGTGATGGCCTTGAAGCCGTAGGAGTCTCCAACGCCCTTCATGTCGTGCCCCAACCTCTGCACGGTCTGGAAGTCCCCGCGCTCCAGGGCCTGCGTCATCTCGACGACGTCCTGCCTTCGGTTCTGCAGGAATGCCGGGATCAGGTCGGCGAATTTCGGATTCGCGCGAACGATGAAGATGTCCTTCCTGTTGCTCTCGTCTTGCGAGAATGGCGGCATCGATGCCGACCGCTCCTTGATCGCCTGCAGCAGCATCTCCTGCTTGATGGGCTTGGTCAGGAACGCGGTGCATCCCGCCGCCAGGCACTTTTCCCGGTCTCCCTTCAATGCGGCCGCGGTCAGCGCGATGATGGGCGTGGGCGCCCGGTCGTTGGCGATCTCCCACTTCCTGATCGCGCGCGTCGCGGTCAATCCGTCCATGATCGGCATTTGCCGGTCCATCAGGACCAGGTCGTACTCGCCGGCCGCGAACTTTTCGCAGGCGATGGCGCCGTTCTCCGCGATGTCGACCCGATAGGGCGTGTCCCGCAGGTAGGCCACGGTGATCGTGCGATTGTCCGCGGAGTCCTCGACGAGGAGAATGCGCAACGCCGGCAGCGGCAGCTCGGGAGCCGTGTCGATCGCAGCGGGCGGCCGCGGCAACGGCGCGGCGCAGATCTCGAGCGGCACGGTGAAGGAAAACACGCTGCCCTTCCCAACCTCGCTCTCGACCCAGATGCGCCCTCCCATCAGTTCCACCAGGCTCTTCGAAATCGTCAGCCCCAGGCCCGAGCCCCCATAGCTGCGGGTGATGGAAGAGTCGGCCTGGGTGAAGCGCTCGAACACCGCGCCCAGCTTCTCGGCAGGAATGCCGATGCCCGTATCCGAGATCGTGAATCGCAGCGCGCCCGGTGAAGAGTCGCCGGCGGGCGTCACTCGCAACGTCACTTCGCCGGATTCGGTGAACTTGATCGCGTTGCCCAGCAAATTGAGAAGCACCTGCCGCAATCGTGTCGGATCGCCCATCCGGTCCACGGGCACTCCGGGAGCGATCTCGCACGCGAGGACGAGCCCTTTCTCCTGGGCGCGGACCGCCACCATCTCGGCCACTTTCCCCAGGAGGTCGCCCAGCGAGAACGCCGTCCGCTCGAGCTCGAGCTGCGACGCTTCGACCTTGGAGAGGTCGAGGATGTCGTTGACGATGTGCAGGAGGTTGTCCCCCGCGCGCCGGAAGATCTGCACGTACTTGTCCTGCACCGGGGAGAGCGGGGTCTGGGCGAGGAGGTGCGCGATCCCGATGATCGCGTGGATCGGCGTGCGGATCTCGTGGCTCATGCTGGCCAGGAAATCCGACTTGGTCCGGCTCGCGCTTTCGGCGATGGCCTTGGCCTGTTGCAGCTCCGCTTCCACGCGCTTGCGCTCGGTAACGTCGCGCGCCGCGGCGAAGACGCCCTGCAGCGTGCGGCCCCGGTCGTAGAAGGTGGTCGCGTTGTAGGACACCACCGTTTTCTTCCCGTCGAGGGCGCGCGCCGTCAGCTCGTAGTCGGTGACCTTCTTTTCGCTCAGCACGAGCTTGATC
>JADGRS010000131.1 GCA_017880705.1 Burkholderiales bacterium | reverse complement strand
CTCGTGGGTTGCGGCTACGATCGTCCCGAGCATCTCGCGGGCCTGCTCGGCGGATGGCTCGCCCTCTTCGAGCGCTGGAAGCCCGACCTCGTGATCGCGGATTTCTCGCCCACGGCGTTGCTCGCGGCGCGCATGCTGGGGTTGCGCCGCGTGAGCTTCGGCAACGGCTTCTCGATACCACCACGCCTCAACCCGCTGCCTCCATTCCGCTTCGACGAGCCGGTTTCCGCCGACCTGGTCAAGGCAAGCGATGCGCGCGCCCTCGCGAGCGTGAACGCGGCGCTGGCGCGTTTCGGGGTTCCGGCGCTGTCCACCCTCGCGCAGCAATTCGAGACCGATGAGGACTTTCTCGCGACCTTTCCCGAGCTCGACGCCTACGGCAACCGTCCGAAGGCGGGATATTGGGGGCCGCGCTTCAGCGTCGACCAGGGAGCCTCGGTTCGCTGGCCCGCGGGGACGGGAAAGCGCGTGCTCATGTACCTCAAGAATAACCAGCCGCAGCTGGACGCGCTGATCGCGGCCTTCGCGCGGGGACCGCATCGCCTCGCCGCGTTCATCCCCGATCTCGAGCCCGCGCGCCGCGAGCGCCTGCGCGGACCGTCGCGATTCGTCTCGGAGCAGCCGATGCGGCTCGCGCCACTGCTCGAGGAATGCGATCTGTTCATCAGCCAGGGTGGAAATGTGAGCGTCGGCACGCTCATGTCGGGCGTTCCGCAGCTCGTGTTGCCGACGCAGTACGAGCAGTACCTCACCGCGCGGCGCATGGAACAACTGGGCACGGGGTTATGGCTCGGCGTCGAAGCCACACCTGCCGAAGTGAGCGCGACGCTGGAGCGCGTGCTTCGGGAACCGGCCTTCGCCGTCGCGGCCAAGGCCTATGCGCGCCGCTACAGCGCCTATTCGCCGCGCGAAGGACAGCGGCGCATCGCCGTTCGCATCGAAGAGATCCTCGCGCACCCCGCGCACGCGCGCGCGCTGCCGCTCCCGGAGCCCGCGGCTTCGATCGGCTCGCGGGACCCGCGATGAACGTCGTGGACCGCGCCAGGTCGCTCATCCTCCGGCCTTGGCTCGAATGGAAAGTGATCGACGCCGAGCCGCAAACGGTCCAGGGCCTCTACACCCACTACGTGATGGTCCTCGCCGCGATTCCGGCGATCTGCGGATTCATCGGCTTTTCGCTCGTGGGCGTGGGCGAGTTCGGCGCGACCTACCGCGTGCCGATGGCCGCCGGCGTGGCGCACATGGTGGTGAGCTACATGATGTCGCTCGGCTGCGTCTACGTGCTCGCTCTCGTGATCGACGCGCTCGCGCCCGGCTTCGGCGGCGAGAAGAACCTCATCCAGGCGCTCAAGGTCTCCGCCTTCACGCCGACGCCGTTGTGGCTCGCCGGCGTATTCAGCATCATCCCTTCGCTCTGGATCATCGGCGCCCTCCTGAGCATCTACAGCCTTTACCTGCTCTACGTGGGGCTGCCGATCCTCATGAAGACGCCCGAGGACAAGGCCATCGCCTGCGTCGCGGTCGTGATCATGGCGGCGATCGTGCTCGTCGTGGTCGTCAAGGTCGTCATCGACCTCACGCTTCCGGCCACGATCCGCGGATTCTAGTCGTCGCTACCCGCGGCGGTGCCAGGCGTGAAGACCGGGGCCACGATGCGTGGCCCGCGCGAATGCTTGCGTCGCCGGCCGTAGGGCGAGATGCCGACCGCGCGAGGCACGACCTCGAGGAATGCCGCGAGCTGCTCGAGCCCCAGCCGATAGGATTCGCGCTTGAAGTCGATGACGGCTTCGAGCGGCACCCAGTAGTCGTGCCAGCGCCACGCGTCGAACTCCGGGTGCCCGCTCGCGCGAAGGCTGATGTCGCAATCGCGCCCGACGAGCCGCAGCAGGAACCAGATCTGCTTCTGGCCCCTGTACGTGCCGCGCCACTCGCGCTTCACCCAGTGGGTGGGCACGTTGTAGTGCAGCCAGTCGCGCGTGCGCCCGAGGATCTTCACGTGCTGGGGCAGCAGCCCCGTCTCTTCCTGCAGCTCCCGGTACATTGCCTGCTCGGGAGTCTCCCCCGGCTTGATGCCGCCTTGAGGGAATTGCCAGGCGTGCTCTTTGACGCGCTTGCCCCAGAAAACCTGGTTTCGTCCGTTGACGAGCACGATGGCGACGTTCGGGCGATAACCGTCCCGATCGATCATGGCGTCCACCATCCAATCCGTTGAGTTGAACCCATTTTTTCACAGTTTGCGAGCGCCCGCCAGCCACCGGGATGGGCCGGGGCCCGTGTAAAATGGGATCCTGCAAGCCGATGATTTAACGCCGAAAAGCAAATCAGCACCCCGCCCGGAGACCGCATGCGCGCCAGCCAGTACTACATCGCCACCCTGAAGGAGGCCCCCCAGGAAGCCGAATTGGCGAGCCACAAGCTCATGCTCCGCGCGGGGCTCATCCGCAAGCTCGGGAGCGGTCTCTACTCGTGGATGCCGCTGGGGCTTCGCGTGCTGAAAAGGGTCGAAGGGATCGTGCGCGAGGAAATGAATCGCGCCGGCGCGATGGAGCTCCTCGCTCCGCCGATCCACCCGCGCGAGCTCTGGGAGGAGACCGGCCGGTGGGAGCTCTACGGCCCGTTGATGCTGCGCATCAAGGATCGCGCCGAGCGAGAGTTCTGCTATGCGCCGACCGCCGAGGAAGTCATGTGCGACATCGTGCGCAAGGAGATTCGTAGCTACCGCCAGCTGCCGGTGAACTTCTACCAGATCCAGACGAAGTTCCGCGACGAGATCCGGCCCCGTTTCGGCGTGATGCGCGCGCGCGAGTTCACGATGAAGGACGCCTACTCGTTCGACGCCGATTTCGAGGGATTGAAGAAGAGCTACCAGGCGATGTACGACGCGTACACACGCATCTTCACGCGGCTCGGCCTGCAGTTTCGCGCCGTCGCCGCCGACACCGGGGAAATCGGCGGCACCGGCTCCCATGAGTTCCAGGTGCTCGCGGGCTCGGGAGAGGATGCGATCGCCTATTCGCCGGATTCGCAGTACGCCGCGAACGTCGAGCTCGCCGAGGCGCTCGCGCCCGC
The DNA here is from genome assembly GCA_017880705.1 of Burkholderiales bacterium. Lineage (GTDB taxonomy): Bacteria > Pseudomonadota > Gammaproteobacteria > Burkholderiales > Usitatibacteraceae > Usitatibacter. Next base: position 5,012 of record JADGRS010000131.1, on the reverse strand, counting down.
CGCGCCGCGTGCCGCGGCGTCGCAGCCCATGAGCAAGGTCGCGACTCCGGGCATGCACACCTGCGAGGAAGTCTCGCAGCTCCTCGGGATTCCCATCGAGAAGACGGTGAAGTCCATCGTGGTGATGCGCGAGCTCGGCGGCGAGGGCTCCGCGCAATCGCCGGCCGAGATGATCATGCTGCTCGTGCGCGGCGACCACATGCTGAACGAGATCAAGGCCGCGAAGATCGAAGGCCTCAAGCCCTTCCGCTTCGCCTCGGAGGCGGAGATTCGCGCGCGCTTGAAGGCGCCGCCGGGATCGCTCGGCCCCGTCGGATACAGCGAGCTGAAGATCGTCGCGGACCGCACCGTCGCCGCGATGAGCGACTTCGTGGTGGGCGCCAACGAGGAGGGCTATCACCTCACCGGCGTCAACTGGGGGCGCGATCTCGCCGAGGCTCCCATCGTCGCCGACATCCGCGACGTCGTCGCCGGCGACCCGTCGCCCGACGGGCGAGGCAGGCTCGAGCTCGTGCGCGGCATCGAGGTCGGCCACGTCTTCCAGCTGCGCACTGCCTACACGCAGAAGATGGGCGTGAACTACATCGACGAGAAGGGCGAGACGAAGCCCATGGAGATGGGCTGCTACGGCATCGGCATCACGCGCATCGTCGCGGCCGCGATCGAGCAGAACCACGACGACAAGGGCATCATCTGGCCGGAACCGATGGCCCCGTTCGCCGTCGCGCTCATCCCGCTCGGCTACCGCAAGAGCGAGGCGGTGAAGGCCGCCGCCGAAAAGCTCTACGCGCAATTCTCGGCGGCGGGCATCGAGGCGTTCCTCGACGACCGCGACGAGCGCGCCGGAGTCCTCCTCGCCGACCAGGAGCTTGTCGGCATTCCGCATCGCATCGTGATCGGCGACCGCGGCCTCAAGGAAGGCGTCGTCGAATACCAGCATCGCCGCGACGCGACGGCGACGAGAGTCGCCCTCGACGATGCCGCCCGCCACGTGCAATCGCGCTTCGCTCATGCGGTGCCGGCGTCCGCGCGCTGACCTCGCAGCGCTCGCCGCGGTCGCGGCCCTCGCGTGGCCCGCGGCTTCGCTCGCGGGCGCGCAGCAATACGAAGTGCTTTCCGCCAGCGTGCGCGCGGCGCTCGCCAATGCCGTGAACGACCGCGCGAGCGTCGACATGAGGGATCTCGACACGCGCGCCTGGGTGCGCGGGATGACGCGCCGCGTGGCGACCCGCTTCCCCGACGAGGAGGCCGCGCGCGAGTTCCTCGGGCTGGTGCGCTACGAGGCGATGCGCGCGGGCCTGGACCCGCACCTGGTGCTCGCCGTGATCGACATCGAAAGCAAGTTCCGCAAGTACGCGGTGTCGAAGTCGGGCGCGCGCGGCCTCATGCAGGTGATGCCGTTCTGGGTGAAGCAGATCGGCGCGCCGAAGGACAACCTGTTCCAGGAGCGCATCAACCTGCGCTACGGCTGCACGATCCTGCGCCATTACCTCGACCACGAGCGCGGCAACCTCGCCAACGCGCTCGGCCGCTACAACGGCAGCCTCGGGCAGGCCGACTACCCCAACCGCGTGCTGCGGGCGTTGAAGGAGCGCTGGGCGCTCACGGCGTGAGGCGACGCGATCTTCTCCTCGAGAAGCTTCCTGTCGACGCGACCCGGCTTGTCGTACACGAGCCTTCCCGCGGGATCGTAGATCCGGGTCGTCGGCAGCGCGCGCATCGGGCCGAGCTCCTTCTCGATGCGATCGTCCGCGAGCACCAGGGGATAGTCGTGGCCGACCTTCGCGGCGAAGCGCTTCACTTTCTGCGCGTCGTCGACGTCGATCGCGACGCCGATCACCACGACGTCGCCATGGGCGCGATGGTATTGCGCGATCTCGGGAATCTCCTGGATGCACGGCACGCACCACGTGGCCCAGAAATTCATCACCACCCAGCGGCCCCGGTAGTCGGCGAGGCGATGGCGCTTGCCCTGCGTATCGACAAGGTCGAACGCGGGCGGCGCCGCGCCCGCGCTGGCGGCGAATACCGCCAGCGCCGCAGCCAAAAGTCGCAGCTTCTTCATAGAAATCCTCTTCAGGGTTGCGAAGTGTTGAGGGCGGCGGCGGCATCGGGAAGCGTGAGCGCCTCGCGCGCCGCGGTCGTGAGCCGATAGGAATCCCCCGAGCGCTCGACCATCGCCCCCTCGGTCATCCGCGCGAGGGTGTCCTCGAGCTCGTCGGCAACCAGCCGCGTACGAGCGCCGAGCCGATCGAGCGTCGCGCCGCCCATCCCGGTTTCCAGCAGCGCCTGCGCCACCGTGAGCGCTTCGCGAAGCCGCGAGGCGGGGGACGACGATTCCTTCCATCTGCCGTTCGCCCAATACGACGCCGCGGCGGTCAGCTCGGCGCCGAAGAGGACCACCAGCCACGAGAGGTATATCCAGACGAGGAAGAGCGGCACCGCGGCGAACGCCCCGTAGACCATGTTGTAGGTGGGCGAGGACTGCACGTAGAACGCGAAGACCTGCTTCGCCGACTCGAACAGCAACCCGGCGACGAGGCCTCCCAGCGCGGCGTGACGCCATGGCACGGGGCGATGGGGAATGATGCGGTAGAGGAGGAAGAAGGCAAGAGCGCTCGTCGCGACGGGCACGCCGCGCAGGAGCAGCCCATGCATCCGCCCCGACATGCCGGTGAGCTCGTTCGAGAGCGTCATCACGTAGGTGGTGATGGTCACGCCCACGCCCAGCAGGATCGGGCCGGCCACGATCAGCGCCATGTAGACCGGCGCGGAGATCCAGTAGGAACGCGACGCGCGCACGCGCCAGATGGCGTTGAGCGAGCGGTCCATGATGAGCATCAGCCATACCGCCACGACGAGCACGGTGCCGATTCCCACCCACGTGAGGCGCCTCGCGTTGCGCGCGAGCTGCGGCATGTAGACGGTGATGATCGTCTGGGCGATCTCGGGCGCGAGGTTCAGGAGCAGGAAGACCTTGATCTTCGACATCACCGCGCCGAAGAACGGCGTCGACGCGAGGAGCGCCACCGCGATGGCGAAGACGGGCGCGATCGCGAGGAGGGTCGTGTAGGTGAGGCTTCCCGCGATCTGCGGGCAGCGATCCTCGCTCCAGCGCCGCAGCACGAAGCGCAGGAAGCCGAGGACATCGAGAAGTTTCTTACGCACCGCGTGGCATCATAACAGCCGCTTCCCACTGCCCACGCCATGGCCGATGTCCTCGTTCTCTACTACAGCGCCTCGGGCTCGGTACGCGCGCTCGCCGGGGCCGTCGCGCGCGGAATCGCGAGCGTCGAAGGCATGCATGCGCGCGTGCGCACCGTGCCCAAGGTCGCGACGGTGATCGACAAGCTCGCGCCTGCGGTGCCGTCGGAGGGCGCGCCCTACGTCGACGCGCGCGACCTCGAGGAGTGCGTTGGACTCGCGCTCGGATCTCCGACCCGCTTCGGCAACATGGCGGCGCCGCTCAAGCACTTCATCGACGGCCTCGGGCCCGAATGGTCGCGCGGCACGCTCGCGGGGAAGCCCGCGGCGGTGTTCTCCTCCACGGCGACGATGCACGGAGGCCAGGAAGTCACGCTGGTCTCGATGATGGTGCCGCTGCTGCACCATGGAATGCTCATCGTCGGCCTGCCCTACACCGAGCCCGAGCTCAACTCGACGCGCTCCGGCGGCACGCCCTACGGCGCGACGCACGTCTCGGGCACGGCGAACGACAGACCCGTGAGCGACGAGGAAGCGAGGCTCGCGTTCGCGCTCGGCAAGCGCCTCGCGAGCGTCGCGAAGAAGCTCGCGCCTTGAGCGCGCGGGTGCCATGGCTCGCGGCGTGCGCGAGCCTGATCGCGCTGATATTCCTCGACGTCGCGTGGGAGCTCTTTCTCGCGCCCCTGAAGCCCGGCGGCTCGTGGATGGTGCTGAAAGTGCTCCCGCTCATGGCGCCGCTTTTCGGCGTGCTGCACGGCAAGCGCTACACGTTCCAGTGGTCGGCGCTCCTCATCTGGCCGTACGCCGCCGAGGGCGCCGCGCGAGCCTACACGGACAGCGGATTGTCGGCGGGGCTCGCGCTGGCCGAGCTCGCCTTGTCGCTCGCCTATTTCTTCTCGGTGGTGTCGTTCCTGAAGGCCGGCCGCAAGGACTGAGGCCTGAGCGTCTGGTGCGCGCTCACCGCGGCGATCGAGATCTCCCTGAGGAACAGGAGCAGGCAGAAGGTGACCGCGACCATGGCGGCGACGAAGAGCGCCGCGACCTCGCGCGACAGATCCATCGAGAAGTACGCGCCCGCGAAGGCGACCCCGATGAGCAGGCACACCAGCAGCGCGCCCAGCACCGCGAGCGTCACGGACCACAGGACGAGCACGACCCGGTGCGCGAGCATGCTCAATTCGGTTACCGCGTCGTCGCGCATCTCGCCCGAATATTCCGAGAGATGCTCCTCGAGGAGGCGGCGGCGATCGACGGCGCGCCCGAGGCGGCCGATCAGCACGTTGATGATGGTCCCGATCGCGGTCAGCAGGAACACGGGCGCGACCGCGAGCTGGATGGTGCGCGAGATGTCGAAGATGTGGGAGTCGACGGCCACGGGAATCATGGTTGAGGCCGCGGAAACCGGCGGCTTTTCACGTAGGCGTAGACGAGCGGCAGGAGGCTCACGGCGACGATCGCCACGATGATCGCCGTGAGGTTGCCGCGGATCCACGCAATGTTGCCGAAGAAGAAGCCCGCATAGGTCAACGTCCCCACCCAGAGCACCGCGCCCGCCGCGTTGTACGCAAGATACTCCCGCGCGCCCATGCGTGCCATTCCGGCGACGAAGGGCACGTAGGTTCGCACGATCGGCAGGAAGCGCGAGATCACCACCGCCTTGCCGCCATGCTTCTCGTAGAACGCGTGCGCCTTCTCCAGGTGCGCGGGATTCAACCAGCGGGAGCCGCGATCGGTGAAGAAATGGCCGCCGAGCCAGCGCCCGATCGCGTAGTTGACGGAGTTGCCGAGGATCGCCGCGGCCGTGAGCG
>JADGRS010000496.1 GCA_017880705.1 Burkholderiales bacterium | reverse complement strand
CGACGAGCCGGGCCGTCCCGACATTCGCCAATCGAATCGCGGGCCCGGCACGGGAAGCCGCATCGCGGTGCCCGTCATCAACATCACCAAGACGCGCCTGAACGATCCGCACCTGTGGTTCCTCGGCACGAGCGACCAGCCCGGCGACTACCGCTCCTCGGGGTGCAGCGCCTGCCACGCGATCTACGCGAACGACCGCGACGAGAAGCACTCGGGCATCTACGCGCGCTTCGGCCACAACGGCGAGACCGCCACGCGCGATCCGGCGATCCCGAAGAACCAGCCCGGGCACCCGATCCGCCACGAGTTCACGCGGGCGATCCCGTCGTCGCAATGCATGGTCTGCCACATGCACCAGCCCAACGTGTTCGTGAACAGTTTCTACGGCACGATCATGTGGGACTACGAGTCCGACGCGCCCTCGATGTGGCCCGCGAAGCAGAAGTACCCGACCGACGAAGAGGCGCGCAAGATCCTCGACCGCAATCCGGAGGAAGCGGCGACTCGCGGCAACTGGGGCGATCCCGCGTTCCTCGGGGACGTCTCGAAGCTCAATCCGGGCTTGAAGGACACCCAGTTCGCCGACTACCACGGCCATGGATGGAACTTCCGCGCGGTGTACAAGCGAGACCGCAAGGGAGCGCTCCTCGACAAGGACGGCAAGGTCGTCGCCGACGACGATCCCGCGAAATTCAAGAAGGGCGTGCACCTCACGTCGATCCACCTCGACCTGGGCTTCCATTGCGTCGATTGCCACTTCTCCCAGGACGCGCACGGCAACGGGCACATCTACGGCGAGGTCCCCGCGGCGGTCGAGATCGACTGCTCCGACTGCCATGGCACTGCGGACAGGTATCCGACCCTGCGCACCTCGGGTCCCGCGTCGCGCCCGGGCGGCATGGACATGTCGCTGCTGCGCACGCAGGACGGGCGGCGCCGCTTCGAGTGGCGCGCGGGCAAGCTTTACCAGCGCTCCGCGATCGATCCCGGCCTCGAGTGGGAGATGACTCTCGTGAAGGACACCGTGACGCCGGGCAACGCGAAGTACAACGAGAAGGCGGCGCGCGCGAAGCTCATGCACTCCGGCGCATCGGGGCGCGCCGGCGAGTGGGGCGCATCCCCGGACGGTTATGCACATGACAATCAAAAGATGACGTGCTTCTCGTGCCACCTGTCGTGGACCACGAGCTGCGCGGGATGCCACCTTCCGATCCAGGCCAACTGGAAGACCGAGCGCAATCATTACGAGGGCGGCGAGACGCGCAACTTCGCGACCTACAACCCGCAGGTCGCGCGCGACGACATGTTCCAGCTCGGCAAGCACGGGCCCGTGAAGGGCGGGCGCATCGCCCCGGTGCGCTCTTCGTCCGCGCTGGTGCTGTCATCCACGAACATCAATCGCGAGCGCATCTACATCCAGCAGCCCCCGGTGGCCGCGAGCGGGTTCTCTTCGCAGGCCTTTGCGCCGCACTATCCGCATACCGAGCGCAAGACCGAAACCAAGACGTGCGCCGATTGCCACGTCTCGGGCGCCAACGACAACAACGCGATCATGGCCCAGCTGCTGCTGCAGGGAACGAACTTCGTGAACTTCGTCGGCTTCAACGCGTGGCTCGGCGAGGAGAAGCACGTCGAAGCCGTGCAGGTCACCGAGTGGGACGAGCCCCAGGCGGTCATCGGCAGCTACCTGCATCGCTACGCGTATCCCGACTGGTTCGCGCAGCATGAGAAGCGCTCCTTGAGGCTTCCGGAAGCGCACGACCACGCCGCGGGCGGCACGGTGGGTTGCGTCGTGGCGCGCGGCGAGTATCTGTACGCGGCCGAAGGCGCGGGCGGGCTTCGCGTGTACGACATCGCGTCGATCGCCAACAAGGGGACGTCGCAGCGCATCATCACGGCGCCGTTCTCGCCGCTCGGCCACGACACCCACGTGGCCTCGAAGAGCGCGAGCTGCGTGGCCCTCCCGACCAACCAGGCGATCAACCCGCGGCGCAACCAGGGCAGCCTCATGCGCGACGAGAACCTCGAGCAGCCCTTCCATGCGATCTACCACTACGCGGTCGTCGCCGACGCGAAAGAAGGGCTCATCCTCGTCGACGTGGACACGCTCGCCGATGGCGAGCCGCGCAACAACTTCCTGAAGCGCGCGGTCACGTGGAATCCCGAGGGGATCCTCGATGGGGCCGCGCACGTGACTCTCGGCGGCAGCTATGCGTATGTGGCCACCGGCCGCGAGGTCGTCATCGTCGACCTCGACGATCCGCTGAAGCCGAAGCTCGCGGCGCGGGTCGCCATCGACGGCGCTCGCGCGACCGCGCTGCAGTTCCGCTATCTCTTCGTCACCAGCGCGGCCGGGCTCGAGGTCGTCGACGTGACGCTACCCGAACGGGCGAGGCGAGTGGAGGGCGCGCGGGTCGCGCTCGCCGACGCGCGCCGCGTCTACGTCGCGCGCACCTATGCCTATGTCGCGGCGGGGCGCGAGGGCCTCGCGATCGTGGACGTGGAGCGCCCCGAGCAGCCGAAGCTCTTCGCGACGTTCACCGCCGGCGGCAGGATCGACGACGCGCGCGACGTGATCGTGGGCTCGACCAACGCGTC
>JADGRS010000495.1 GCA_017880705.1 Burkholderiales bacterium | reverse complement strand
GCTGAAGGAGCTTCGCGCGGCCAGCGGCGTCGAGGCCCTCGAGCAGTGCAACCTTCCGCTCGCCCCGCGCAAGTTGAAGAGCGTCGACGTGATGCCCGAGGTGAAGGTGGTCGGCAACGGCTGGATCTCCCTCGTCGCCTACCAGCGCCGCGGCTACGCCTACATCGCTCCCTGAGCGCTCCGACGATCACACGGCGGTCGCACGGAGCACACGGAGAACTGCAACTGCTCGATAGTGGCGCGCGGATCGATCCCTGGCCACGAATTTCACGCTCCGAAGGCCTTCTCCGTGGATCTCCGTGCGACCTGCGTGTTCTCCGTGTGATCGTCTTGAGCGCGTCAGCGTAGGAATTTGGATTCGAGCGCGCGCATGCGCGCGTCGCCTTGAAGCTCGATGATGTCGCCCACCGTCGGCAGCGTCTTGTCGACGCCCGCGATTCCGCCCTCGCGGCGGATCTGCGCGAAGGCGGCCTGCATCGCGCCCGCCGCGGCGCGAATGGAGTGGTTGCCGTAGATCACGAGGCCGACCTTCCCGAGCGCGGCGATGTCGGCTTCGGTGAGCCGGGGATACGCCGTCGGGACGAGGACCAGCGGCACGCGGCCGTGCCAGCCTCGCACGAATTCGAGAACCTCGTCGGGCGTCTTCGATTTCGAGTGGATGAGGATCGCGTCGGCGCGCGCCTCCTCGTAGGCGCGCGCGCGGCGTTGCGCCTCTTCGTGTCCCAGCCCCGCGATGAGCGCCTCGACCCGCGCGATCACCAGAAAATCGCGATCGCCGCGCGCCGCGCACGCCGCCGCGACCTTGCCCTGAAATTCCTCGATGCGCACGAGCTCCTGGCGCCCGCCTTCGCGAAGGCTCGTGTCCTTCGGAAAGGCCTTGTCCTCCATCACCACGGCCGATGCGCCCGCCGCCTCGAACTGCGGGATTGCGTAACTCACGTTGATCGCGTTGCCGAAGCCGGTGTCGATGTCCGCGATGAGCGGTATCGACACCGTGGCCGCGATCGCGCGCGTCATCTCGAGGTGCGTGGACATCGGCAGGATGCTCGCATCGGGCACCGCGTAGCTCGCGGCAAGCTCGAAGCCGCTGCCCCAGATGGCGTCGAAGCCCGCGCGCTCGGCGAGCTTCGCGGCGAGCGGATTGTGCGCGGCCATGGCGTGCGCGAGCACGCCGGATCGCAGCTTCAAGGCGAAGGTCTCGTTCTTCGTCATGCCTCAATGGTACCGAACCTGGCGTGTGAGAATGGCCCCGCGCCGTCCCGCGCGCCTTCAGCGAGAGTCGACCATGTTCAACATGACCGTGCCCTGGTGGGAGCTCGTGCTCCGCAGCGTCCTCGTCTACGCGTTCCTCATCGCGCTCCTGCGCGTCACCGGCAAGCGCCAGGTGGGGCAGCTCGCGCCGTTCGACCTGGTGCTGCTCCTGGTGCTGTCGAACGCCGTGCAGAATTCCATGAACGGCGGCGACAACTCCCTCACGGGCGGCCTCGTCTCCGCGACGACGCTGGTGATGCTCAATTACGTGGTGGGCTACGCCACCTATCGCAGCAAGCGCATCGAGGAGCTGATCGAGGGGCGCCCGCAGGTGCTCATCCACAATGGCAAGCTCCACGAGGACGTGATGGCGAAGGCGCAGCTCACCCACCACGAACTCGCCGCCGCCTTGCGCCAGGCGGGCTGCGCGGAGATCTCCCACTGCATGTCCGCAATGCTCGAGAACAACGGCAGCATCAGCGTGATCCGCAGGTAGTCCTTACCGGCATGTAAACCATTGGCGCCCTGAGGCGTTACTCAGGGATAATGTGTTTCGGCCCTCAACACGTCAGGAGACTTCCATGACCTCGAGACCCTTCCACTTCGCCACCGCCGCCGCCGCATTGTCCCTGGCCGCGCTGTCGCCACAGGCATTCGCCTGCGACCCCGTCGCCGGCGCCCTCGTGGGTGGCGGCATCGGTGCCGTCATCGGCAACGGCCCCGGCGCTGCCGTGGGAGCCGTCATCGGCTCGACCATCGCGGCCACGACGCCCTGCTACGACCGCTATCCGCCGCGCGCCGCCTATTACGAGCCACGGTATGCGCAGCCCACATATCAAGATCGCCGCTACTACGCCCCCCAACCTTCGTATGCCCAACCCTCGTATGCCGAGCCGCAGTACGCCGAGCCGCAGTACGCCGAGCCCGCGCCCCAGTACGCCGCGCCGTCCTACTACGCGCCCGCCCCGACGTACTACGCGCCCGCGCCCACCTACTACGCGCCCGCCCCGTACTACTACGCCCCGTCGCCGATCGTCTACGCTGCCGCCGCGGCCGTGCCCTACTTCATCTATCGGGGCTCGCGCTACGTCTCGTACGGCCGTCACTTCCGGCGCTTTCACTGAAGTCCCGCTCGAATAACGGAGGATTCAAATGCGCTATGCAGTGATCGCCGTATGGATGGCGTTGTGCCCGATGGCCAGCGCCGTTGCCGGAGTCAACGTGAGCATCGGCATCAACATCCCGACGTATCCTCGCCTCGTTCCCGTGCCGGGCTACCCCGTCTACTACGCCCCACGGACGAACGCGAACTACTTCTTCTATGACGGCATGTACTGGGTCTATCAGC
>JADGRS010000130.1 GCA_017880705.1 Burkholderiales bacterium | reverse complement strand
GCGTTCATGACCATCCCGTTCCTGATGTACTGCAACGTGCCGATGCTGCAGGCCATCGTCCGGTGATCTAAAAATTGGTGTCAGGTACGTATTTCGGCAAAGAGCGCCCGCGAGCCGGCGCGGGGCGAAATGCGTACCTGACACCAATTTTTAGTGTGTGTGGACTCCGTGGTCGCCATGGACGTGCCCGTGGGTAAGCTCGTCCTGCGAGGCCTTGCGTAGCGCGCTCACCTTAGCCTTGAACCAGAGGCGCTCGCCGGCCAGGGGATGGTTGCCGTCGACCACCACGGTTTCGGCGGTGATATCCGTGATCGTGTAGATGAGCGCCTCGTCCTCGCGATCGCCGGGCACGCCCTCGAAGCGCATCCCCACCTCGATAACCTCGGGGAAGCGCTCGCGCGGCTCGACCCGGAGGAGATCCGCCTCGTACTCGCCGAAGGCGTCCGTGGGCTCGAGCGTGATCGCCATCTCGTCGCCCACGTCCTTGCCCTCGAGCTGCTCCTCGACCTTCGGGAAAATCCCGCCGAAGCCACCGTGAAGGTATTCGAGCTGCGCGCCCTCGTCCTCGAGGGGCTCGCCGTCGCCGTTCTTCAGCTCGTATTCGAGCGTGACCACCGTGCCGCGGTCAATTGGCATGCGCGAAATCTAGGGACCTGCACACTTTCAGGACTTCCTCCACGTGGGCGCGCGGATTCACGTCCTGGAGGATATGGCGCACCACGCCCTTCTTGTCGATGATGAAGGTCGAGCGCAGGAGGCACGACTTGGGGTGACCGTCGACTATCTTGTCCTGGATCACCTGGTAGAGCCGGCAGACTTCCTCCTCCGTGTCGGCGAGGAGCTGCACCGAGAGGCCATGTTCGTCGCGAAACGCCTGGTGCGAGAGCACGTCGTCGCGCGAAACGCCGAACACGACCGTGTCGAGCTTGTTGAATTCGGTGTCGCGGTCGCTGAAGCCGATCGCCGTGATGGTGCAGCCGGGAGTGCCGTCCTTCGGATAGAAGTAGAGGACGACGTTCTTCTTGCCCCGGTAGCTGGAGAGATCCATCATCTCCATGCTTGCGTCGGGGAGCTGGAAGGATGGCGCTGGTTGACCTACGTGTAGCATGGCACCCGCAATCGCTCGACTGTCGAATCGATTCTAATCCATTTTAATGACAAGCAAGCCCCCCGCAGGTCTCGACGCGGCGGCCTTCATGCGAAGCCATTGGCAACGCGAGCCGCTGCTGGTTCGGAAAGCGTTTCCCGGCTTCTCCGATCCGCTGTCGCCGCGCGAAGTCCTCGCGCTCGCGGGCGATCCCGACGCGACGTCGCGGCTCGTGCGCCGCCGCGGAACGGCGTACTCGCTCGAGCATGGGCCAATTTCCCCTTCGCGCTTCCAGCAACTTCCTCGCCGGGACTGGACGGTCCTGGTGCAGGACACGAATCATTTCTCGCCGGGCGCCCGCGAGCTCCTGGCGCGCTTCGACTTCATCCCCCACGCGCGCATCGACGACGTGATGGTGAGCTACGCGGCGCCCGGCGGCAGCGTCGGCCCGCACGTGGATTCGTACGACGTGTTCCTCCTGCAGGGACACGGGCGGCGACGCTGGCAAATCTCCCGCCAGGAGGATCACCGCTTCGTTCCGGGCATCGACCTGAAGATCCTCGAGCGCTTCACCGCCGACGAGGAGTGGGTGCTCGAGGCCGGGGACATGCTCTACCTGCCGCCCGGCATCGCGCACCATGGCGTCGCCGAGTCGGAATGCCTCACGTGGTCCATCGGGTTTCGCGCTCCGACCGACGCGGAGCTCGTCACCGGCTTTCTCGATTTCCTGCGCGACCGCCTCGCGCCCGCCGGCCAGTACCGCGACCCGGGCGCCGCGCCCGCACGGCATCCGGGAGAGATTCCGCCGGGCCTGGTCGCGCACGCGGCAAGCGCGATGGAGTCGATTCACTGGAATGGTGCGTTGCTGCGCGAGTTCACGGGGCGCTTCCTCTCGGAGCCGAAGGCGCACGTTTACTTCACCCCGCCGAACAGGCCGCTCACTCGCGCCCAATTCGCGCGCGAAGCCGCGCGCCGGGGCGTCGCGCTCGATCCGCGCTCGCGCCTCATGTTTTCTGGCACGATGTTCTTCTTGAACGGGGAGGCCGCCGAGGTGCCCGCGAAGGCTCGCGCGATGCTCCAAAGCCTCGCCGACGGGCGCAGGATCGCGGGACCTGTCGAGGCGCCGCGCGAATTCTGGGACGTGACTCACGGCTGGTATCTGCAAGGCTACGCGCACGCAGGGGAGACACCATGAGCGAAGGATCCGACTCCACGAAGCCCGCCGAACCGGTCTACCGGCAGATCTTCGGCATTGCGGAATCCCTGGCCGGCATCGACGAGGTCATCGCCACCGCCCGGCAGACCATCCGCGTCTTCGACATCTCCCTCAGCAACCGCGGCTTCAACTCCCCCGCGCGCGCGACCCAGTTGCGCGAGTTCTTCGTGCGAGGCCGCGCGCATCGGCTCCTCATCGCGCTCCACGAGACGGACCTCCTCGAGCGCGAATGCCCGCGGCTGCTCGTCCTGTTGCGCCAGTTCCCGATGTCGATCGAGATCCATCGCACCATCGCACAGGCGCGCAATGCGACCGACCCCTGCGTGATCGCCGACGACCACAGCGTATGGCACCAGCTCCATTTCGAGCAGCCGCGCGCCGTGCTCGCGCTGCACTCGGTCACCGATGCGCTGCCGATCCGCCAGCGTTTCGACGAGATCTGGGATCTCTCGGAGCCGGCCGTCTCGGCGACTACCCTGGGGCTTTGATGCTCCGCAGCAAATTCCGTATAATGTTGCGCTGGCATTAGCCCCGGGAACCGCTGCCATCGCAGTGCATCAAACGCCCTGCGTAATCCCGGAGCAACTCACGCCGCCTACGAACAACCACCCCGCTGAAGGAACTCGAACAATGAAATCACCCTTGATCCTCGCCGCCGTCGTCGCCTTTGGCATCGCCGGCTGCACCAAGACTGAAGTCACTCCCGCGCCCACGAGCACCACCAAAGTCGAGGTGAAGCCCTCCGAGGCGCCCACCGCGGCGCCCGCGAGCAGCAGCACGACGACCACGACGGCACCGACCGACGCGACCGCGGCGAGCAGCACGACGACGACCACGACGGCACCGACCCCGGCTCCCGCCCCGACCACCACGACGACGACCACGGCTCCGGCCGACGCGCCGAAGAAGTAATTCGTTTCACGCAGTAACAAGTAAAAAAGGGGCCAGGCTCAATTTGAGCCTGGCCCTTTTTTACTTGTTTCGTTTCTGCTAGGCATCCCGCCAGGCGAAGCCCGCATCCTGCGTGGCGACGCCGATCCACTCGTCTTCGCAGCCTGCCGCCTGCGCAAGCGCGGCGATTGCGAGCGCGGGCGTGTTGTTCTGTTGCGAAAGATGCGCCGCGATGAGGTGGCGCAGCCTCCCGCGGTCGAGCGCGGCGACGAGCCGCCCGGAATCGGCGTTGCACAGGTGCCCGAAGCGTCCCGACACGCGGCGCTTGAGGCCGTCGGGGTACGGCCCGGTCATCAGCATGTCGAGGTCGTGGTTGCACTCGATCACGAGCGCGTGGCAGCCGGAGAGCTTCTCGACCACGTGCTGCGTGATGGTTCCAAGGTCGGTGACCACGCCGAGCCGCGAGTCTCCATCGGAGAACACGAACTGCACGGGCTCGCGCGCGTCATGGGGCACCGGGAACGGATCGACCGCGAGCTCGTTCACCGCGAACGGCCGGTGCGACTCGATGCAGTGCACCAACACCGCGGGAAATTCCGGCGGCAGCCATTGCGCCGTGCCGCGCGTGAGATGGACCGGAATGGCGTAGCGCTGCGCGAAACGCGCGACCCCGCCGATGTGGTCGTCGTGCTCGTGCGTGACCACGATCGCCGAGATGTCCGCGGGCGAGAGGCCGGCGCGCTCGAGGCGCGCCTTGGTATCGGAAGTGGAGAAGCCGCAATCCATCATGACGCGCGTGCGGCCGCTCTCGACGACGAGCGCGTTGCCCGAGCTTCCGCTACCGAGCGACGTGAAACGCATCATCCGCCCCTTGGCGTTGAGCGGCGGGAACGTCCGCTCCAACGCCGTTCCCGATGGCGATCACCGCGCGATGATTTCTATTTGAGCTGTTCGTACAGGAGTCCGAGAATCTTCTTGCCGGTAGAGCTCGCCTCGGGTCCGCCCGCAGAGTCCTGCACCTGCACCTGCGACAGGCTGGCGCCGGAATCGGCCACGTGGATGCGGTATTGCGGCTGCGAGGAGGCCTTGGGGGTCGATTTCCAGAACTTCAGCTTGTCGAGCCAGCCCGAGCTCTCTTTCGTCGTGGCGAGGTCGACCTCGGGATCGATGTAGCGCACGAAGAAGATTCCCTTGGAGCGATCGCGGTCCTCGACGGTGAAACCCACGCGGTCGAGGGCGAGCCCCACCCGGCGCCAGGCGCGGTCGAAGCTGTCGTTCACGACGAGCGGACCCGCGCCGCCATTCTGGAGGACCGCGTTCTTCGATTCGTTCAGGGCCGCAACCGGCGGCGTCACGCCGCGGCGTCCCGGCAGCGGCGCGGAAGCGGTGGTGACCGTGGTGTCGCCCCCGCCGATCTTCACCATGAGGCGCGAGAGCATCTCCGCCTCGAGATCGCGGTCGGCGGGCCGCCCTTCCCACATCGTGCGGTCCTGCGTCGAGCTCGAGTAGACCTCCTCCACGTTGCGGTTGCTCACGAAGACCTCGGTCGTCCCCGGCTCGACGCCCTTCTCGAGGCGCGTGCGGAACTTGTCGCGGCGCGGATACGAATAGAGGCCCTCCATGACGCGCCCGATGGTGCGGCGCACGAAGTCCTGCGGAATCTTCGAGCGGTCCTCGTGCCAGTCGGTTTCGATCAACCCGAGCTGCGGCTCTTCCCGCAGCAGCTTGAATCCGTTGTCGATCCAGAACTCGCGCGCCACGGGCCACACCTTCTCGGGCTCGCCCTTCACCACGAGCCAGCGCTGGTCGCCGAAGCGCTCGATCTTCACGCTGTCGAACTTCGGAAGCACCGCGGGCGCTTCGACAGCGGCATTGGGGGCCGGCTTCTGGCTGTACGCGGAGTACGCGGTCTGCGCGCGCGGATCGGGAATCGAGTAGCGATCGTCCATGGTCGGCGCGGTGAGCTCCGGCGGAACTTCCAGCGGCTGGACGGTGCGGGCTGCCGCGCCCTTGTACTCCTCCGTCTTCTTGCCGAATCCCGAGCAACCCGCGACGAGCACGAGGGCGGCGGCAACGGCGAGGAATTTGAGACGATTCATGGGCGATCCTTGGTCTATTCGATGCAGCCGGCTTCGCGAAGCGAGGCGGCCAGGGTTTCGTGGTGTGGCGCGGTGAAGTGCGTGAGCGGCAGGCGGATGCCTTCCGCGATGCGGCCCATGCGATTCAACGCCCACTTCACCGGAATGGGGTTCGACTCGAGAAACAGGTTCCTGTGCAGGCCCAGCAGGCGATTGTTGATCGCGATGGCCTCCGCCGCCTTGCCCGCGCGCGCCATGGCGCACATCTCGTGCATGAGGCGCGGCGCCACGTTCGCCGTCACCGAGATCACGCCGTGCGCGCCGAGGAGCATATACGAGAGGGCCGTGGCGTCGTCGCCGCTGAAGACGAGGAAGCCCTTGCGCACGTGCTTCATGAGGTCGGTCACGCGCTCGACGCTGGAGGTCGCTTCCTTGATGCCGACGATGTTCGGAACCTGCGAGAGGCTCAGCACCGTGGCGTTGGCGAGATCCGCGACGGTGCGCGAGGGGACGTTGTAGAGGATGACCGGGATGTCGGTCGACTCGGCGATCGCCTTGAAATGCCGGTACAGCCCTTCCTGCGTGGGCTTGTTGTAGTACGGGACGACCGACAGCGCGTAGTTCGCGCCGGCCTTCTTCGCGAACTTCGTGAGCTCGATGGCCTCGCGGGTCGAGTTGCCGCCGGTTCCCGCGATGACCGGGACGCGTCCCGCGGCGAACCGCACGGCGCTCTCGATGAGGTTGCAGTGCTCGGCCACGTCCACCGTCGGCGACTCTCCCGTGGTGCCGACGATCACGATGCCGTCGGTGCCCTCGGCCACATGCCAGTCGATGAGGGACTTCAGGCGTGGGAGATCGAGCGCGCCGTCGGCGAGCATCGGGGTGACGATGGCGACAAGACTTCCGGAGAGCATGCGAAACGGGGCCTGCTGGCGTTCAAAGGGGGCAATTTTAACAGAGGGACAGCACGAAATTCGCACGGCGGCGGCAATCATTGCCGAAGGTGGTGAAATCGGGTGCGGAAGGGTCCTTGGACGCCGCGGTGCGAGGCCGGATTCATCTTCGAAGCCCTGTAACTGCGACCCCGACCGGCCCGGCCGAAAATCGAGGAAGTCAACCCACGACTTCCTCGATTTTCGGTTGAGTCGCCCGGAGAGGGTCACGCCTGCAGTTTCCGGGATTCGAAGATGAATCCGGCCTCGCGGCGCATCGAACAAACTCACGAACCAGATGGCGGCTTATTCGCGCCGCGCGGCAATGCGCTGGACAGCCGCGGGCCTGGGCTCCGTGACCGTGAGATCCTCGTAGGCGACCACGCGCAGCTTCCCCGCGACGGCATCCAGGAGTTCTCCCGGCGCGAGCAGGAACGCGGGATTCGAGGGCTTGCCGAAGCGCTCGTTGCCGTGCGCGAAGGTCTCGTAGATCAGCATCCCGCCGGGCTCGAGCGAGCCCACCAGCAGCGGCAGCAGCGGGCGGTGCAGGTAGTTCGCGACGACGATGCCGTCGAACAACCGTCCTTCGTAGGGCCACGCGCCGCCCTCGATGTCGGCTTCGAGCAGGCGGACCCGCGGCGGGGGATCCACGAAGAGCGTGCGGTCGCGATCGACCGCGTCGACCTCGAATCCCATGCGCGCGAGAAGCCGGGCATGGCGTCCTCCGCCGGCCGCGACGTCGAGCACGCAACCGCCGGGGCGGATCTGGCTCGCCCAGCGCAGCACCCAGGGCGACGGTTGAACATCGGAATGGCTTCGCATCGTGCGGATCGGGCTCGTCGCCTCCATCATATCGCTCGGTTACCATGGCGCCTGAAGGAAAAGGCAAGATGAAGAAGATCCTGAAGATCGCGGCGATCGCCGGCGTCGCGCTCATAGTTGTCGGCGCCCTCGCCTTCGCCGGCGCCGTGGAGTTCGGCGATCGCAAGCTGCGGCGCTATGTCGACATTCGCGTGGTCCCCGTGCCCTATGTGAAGGATGCCGCGGCGCTCAAGCTCGGCAAGTATCTCTTCGAATCGCGCGGCTGCGGCGAATGCCACGGCGACGATGGACGCGGCATCGTGTTCATCGACGCGGCCAACGGCATGTACGTGAAGGCTCCCGACATCACGGGCGGCAAGGGGGGAGTCGTCTCCGACTACAACGAAGGCGACTGGGTGCGCACGATTCGCCATGGCGTGAACCCGAAGGGGCATCCGCTTCTCGCGATGCCCAGCGAGGACTACAACCGCATGAACGACGCCGACTTCGCGGCGCTCGTCGCGTACGTGCGCTCCCTCGCGCCGGTCGCGGGCGAGAGCGCGATCGTCCGCCTGCCGATGCTCGTCAAGGCTCTCTACGGCGTGGGCACGATCAAGGATGCCGCGGAGAAGATCGACCATCGCAGGCCTCCTTCCCAGCCCGTCGCCGTCGCGGCCACCGTCGAGCACGGCGCCTATGTCGCGACGATGTGCGTGGGTTGTCACGGGCCCACGTTTGCCGGAGGCAGGATCCCGGGCACGCCGCCGGAGCGGCCCCCCGCGGCCAACCTCACGCCGGGCGAAGGCAGCGTCATGCCGCGCTACGATACCGTGGAGAAATTCGTGGCGATGATGCGCACCGGCCGGCGGCCCGACGCAACCGAGGTGAACAAGGTGATGCCCTTCATGAGCCTGCGCAACCTGAACGACACGGACCTGAACGCGGTGTACGCCTACCTGAAGACGCTCGCGCCGCGCAAGGTTGCCGAGCGCTGAGGCTCCGGCATCGAATGAAGCCGGAGGAGAAATTGGTGTCAGGTACGCATTTCGGCGGAGAGCACCGGCAAACCGGTGCGCGCGGAAATGC
>JADGRS010000129.1 GCA_017880705.1 Burkholderiales bacterium | reverse complement strand
ACGGTCGACGTCGTGCGGCACCGGGCCGTCGTTGCGCTGCGCAACCTGATCCTGGCCGGCACCGAGGACGTCGGGCGCAAGTTCGCGGAAATCGCGCGCCGTATCCACTATCGCGAGGAAGAAGCGCGCAGTATCCGCGGCGTCGCCACCCCCCAGGAGGCGCAGGAGCTTCACGACGAGGGGATCGAGGCGCTGATCGTGTCCCCGGAAGTCATTCCCCCCGGGGAAGTGCACTAGAACGCCGACAGCCCCGTCTGCGCGCGGCCCAGTATCAGCGCGTGGATGTCATGAGTTCCCTCGTAGGTATTGACCGCCTCGAGATTCATGGCGTGGCGGATCACGTGGAACTCGTCGGAGACGCCGTTGCCGCCGTGCATGTCGCGCGCCATGCGGGCGATGTCGAGCGCCTTGCCGCATGAATTGCGCTTCGCGAGCGAGACCATCTCCGGCGTGGCGCGGCCCTCGTCCATGAGGCGCCCGATGCGCAGCGACACCTGCAGCTGCAGCGCGATCTCGGTCTGCATGTCGGCGAGCTTCTTCTGGATCAGCTGGTTCGCGGCGAGCGGCCTGCCGAACTGGTGGCGGTCGAGCGTGTACTGGCGCGCCGCGTGCCAGCAGAATTCCGCGGCGCCCATCGCCCCCCAGGAGATACCGTAGCGTGCGCGCGTGAGGCAACCGAACGGGCCCTTCAGCCCCTTCACGTTGGCCAGCAGGTTCGCTTCCGGCACGAACACTTCGTCCATCACGACCTCGCCGGTGACGGAGGCGCGCAGGCTGAACTTGCCTTCGATCTTCGGCGCGGTGAGACCCTTCATCCCCTTCTCGAGCACGTAGCCGCGGATCTCGCCCGCGTCGTCCTTCGCCCAGACCACGAACACGTCGGCGATGGGCGCGTTGGTGATCCACATCTTCGCGCCGGAGACCTTGAATCCGCCGTCGGCCTTGCGCGCGCGCGTGACCATGCCGTTCGGATCGGAACCGTGGCCGGGCTCGGTGAGCCCGAAGCAGCCGACGAGCTCGCCCTTCGCGAGCCCCGGAAGCCAGCGCTGGCGCTGCTCCTCGTTCCCGTATGCGTGGATCGGGTGCATCACCAGGGACGACTGCACGCTCATCGCCGAGCGGTAGGCCGAATCGACGCGCTCGATCTCTCGCGCGACGAGCCCGTAGCTCACGTAGTTCACCCCCGCGCAGCCGTATCCCTCGATCGTCGAGCCGAGGAAGCCGAGCGCGCCCATTTCGGTGAGGATCGCGCGGTCGAACTTCTCGTGACGATTGGCCTGGAGAATGCGCGGCATGAGCTCGCCCTGCGCATAGGAACGCGCGCTGTCGCGCACCATGCGCTCGTCCTCGGTGAGCTGGTCCTCGAGGAGCAGGGGATCGTCCCACTTGAACGCGGGCTTCATGTCGTTGGGTTTCATCGGGTCTCCGAGCGGGCGCGATCATTCTACTGCTAGAATCCCCGCCCACTCGCTGATCTCGGGCAATTCATGGCCAGGAACGACCGCCTCACCGTCAAGCATCTCTGGAAACTCGAGCGCCCCGCGCAGCCGACGCTGTCGCCCGATGGCGCGCAGGCCTGCGTTTCCGTGACGTCCCACGACATGGACGAGAACACAAGCCGCTCGAGCTTGTGGCTCTACTCGGCGTTCGGCGGCGAGCCGCGGCGGCTCACGTCGTGCGGCGAGAGGGACGGCGAGCCGAAGTGGTCGCCCGACGGGCGCTGGATCGCGTTCGTAGCGAAGCGCCCCGCCGTGGGCAACGAAAAGGCCGACGACGAGCCACAGCTTTATCTCATCGCGCCCGATGGCGGAGAGGCGCGGCGCGTGACCGACATCGCGACGGGGGTCTTCGGGATCAAGTGGTTTCCCGGCTCGCGTCGCGTCGCGTTCCTCTCGTGGGTATGGCCCGAGGAGAACGGCCTGAAGGCGCTCGCGAAGCGCTACAGGGCATTCAAGGGCGACAAGGTGAAGGCCCATGTCGTCGAGCACTCGGCCTACCGCTGGTGGGACCGCTGGCTTTCCGACGGGCGCGTGCCGCATCTCTTCACGGTCGACATCGAATCGGGCGCGGCGCGCGATCTCTTCGCGGGCACGCGCTACGAGCTCGCGCGCGCCGACCCCACGGCGCACCTCTACGACATCTCGCCCGACGGGCGCGAGATCGCGTTTTCCTTCGACCCCGCCGAGGACAAGCGATTCGACCACAGCTACCAGCTGGTCGCCCTCGACGTGAGGCGAAAGCGCTTCCGCACGCTGAGCGCGCGATCGCCCCTCAATCACGAGACGCCGCGCTACTCGCCCGACGGGCGGTGGATCGGGCTCGTCACGCAGGACCTTCGCAAGAGCCCCGTCGACACGCAGCGCCTCGCGCTCATCGACCGGCGCGGCGGCAAGCTCACGGTGGCGTCGTCGCGCTGGGACCGCAGCGTCGTTCCGCCGCTCGTGTGGAGCGCCGACTCCAGCGCCGTCCACTTCGTCGCCGAGGACAACGCGCGCCAGCATCTCTATCGCCTGGAGATCGGCAAGCGCTCGCCGGAGATCGCCGCGCGGGGCGGCGTGGTAAGCGATTTCGACGTCGCGGGCGACGCGATCGCCTATGTGCGCAACGACATGAACACGCCGCCCGGAGTCTTCTGGTCGGCTCCGAACATCGCGCCGCGGCGCATCGACCGGTTGAACCAGGGCACGCTCGACGGCGTGAAGCTGGGCGATGTGCGCGAGTTCGAGATCGAAGGCTGGAATCGCGAGAAGGTCCAGATGTGGGTCGTATATCCGCCGGATTTCGATCGGAAGAAGAAGTGGCCGCTCCTGCACAACATCCACGGCGGGCCCCACGCGACTTGGGGAGACAACTTCCACTTCCGCTGGAACAACCACGCGTTCGCCGCCCAGGGCTATGTCGTCGTGTGCGTGAACTACCACGGGAGCTCCTCCTTCGGGCAGAAGTTCCTCGAGTCGATCGACGGCGAGTGGGGCAAGCGCGAGCTGGCCGACGTGGAAGCGGCGACCGACTTCATGCTGAAGCAGGGCTATATCGATCCGAAGCGCCTCGTCGCCGCGGGCGGAAGCTACGGCGGCTACATGGTCGCGTGGATGAACGGCCACGTCGATCGCTACAAGGCCTACGTGTGCCACGCCGGCTGCTTCGACTGGGTATCGATGTTCGCGGACGATGCGTACTACTGGCACCCGAAGGAGCTGGGCGCCTTCTACTGGAACAATCCCGGCCGGGTCGACGGGCAGAATCCGCGCGCGCGGGCGAAGCGCATGAAGACGCCGACACTCGTGATCCACGGCCTCCTCGACTACCGCGTGCCCGACTCGCAGGGGCTGCAGTACTACAACACGCTGAAGGCGATGGGCGTGCCCTCGCGGCTGGTGTTCTTTCCCGACGAGAACCACTGGATCCTGAAGCCGCAGAACTCGCGCCTCTGGTACAGCGAGTTCTTCGCTTGGCTGAAGCGTTACGTCGCGCCGGGTGGGAAATCGCGGAAGCGGTAGGTTCTTCGCGCCATCCATCGAACTCGGGATGAAGCTCGACCCGGGGGACCTCGGCCTTTCGACGGGGAGAGATCTCGCTTCTTACGATTTGCCCTCGAATTCCTTGCGCTTCTTCTTTTCTGCGGCGAGAGGGGGTGCCCCGCTCATCGCACAGGAGAAGAACTCAAAGGAATTCGAGCGCCATTGTAAGTAGCGAGTTCTCTCCCGGTTGAAAGGTCGTGGTCCCCCGGGTCGAGGTTCACCCCCACTTCAATGAAGCGATCGCCATGGCCGGGTCGAGCTTCACCCCCACTTCGATGAGGCGATAGCCGGCCTAGAGAAGCCAGTAGGCGATCCCGAGGATCACGCAGACCAACGCGGTGACCGCGGTGCGCATGTCCACGAACCAGGACGGGATCAATCCGTGGCGGGCGAGCCAGAGGTCGGCGCACCACACGGCGATGAAGAGCGCGATCGATGCGCCGATCTGCTGCTGGGGCGACCCCAGCCACAGCACGCCCCAGGCCGCGAGCGCCGGCAGCGTGCTCAGGCACAACGAGACGGCGCGCGTCTTCTCCGTGCCGACCTGGTCGTGCAACGCGAGGCCGCCTTCGATGCCGCCGAGGTATGAGAGCACCACGACGCCGAACGTGACGAGTCCCGCGATCGCCGGGATGCGCAGGTGCGAATGATCCGAGAGCAGCACGATCGTGAGGCCGGCGAAGATAAGCGCGCCGGCGAGCGAGAAGATCCATACGATGCGCTGGACCATCAGTCGGCCCTTGCCCCCGAGGCCTTGATGACGCGGGCGTACTTGTCGCCCTCGGCCCGGATATAAGCGGCGAACTCCGCCGGCGTGCTGCCGACGGGCTCGGCGCCGAGGTTCAGCATCTTCTCGCGGACGTCGGGCGTGGCGAGCGCTTTCGTGAACTCGCCGTGCAGCCGATCCACGATTTCGCGCGGCGTGCGCGCGGGCACGAAGATTCCGAACCACGTGTTGATGTCGAAGCCGGGCAATCCCGACTCGGCGATGGTCGGCAGGTCCGGCGCGAGCGCCGAGCGCCTGGCGGTCGTCACGGCGAGCGCGCGCACCTTGCCCGCGCGCATCTGCGCGAGCGAGGAGCTCAGGTTGTCGAACATCAACTGGATCTGCCCGCCGATGAGATCGTTCATGGCGGGCGCGGCTCCCTTGTACGGCACGTGGGTCATGTCGATTCCCGCCATCGTCTTGAAGAGCTCCCCCGCTAGGTGGCCCGCGCTCCCGGTGCTGCCCGAGCCGAAATTCAGCTTGCCCGGATTCGCCTTCGCGTACGCGATGAATTCGCGCACGTTGGCGGCGGGAACCGCGGGATTCACGACGAGAACGTTCGGCGTCGAGGCGATCTGGGTCACGGGGATGAAGTCCTTGACCGGATCATACGGAATGGCGGCGTAGAGCGTGGGATTGATGGCGTGGGTCGCGACCGCCCCCATGAGGATCGTGTAGCCGTCGGGCGCGGCCTTCGCCACGGCATCGGCGCCGATGTTGCCTCCCGCGCCGGGCTTGTTGTCGACGATGACGGGCTGGTGAATACTCTCGGCTACCTTCTGGCCGAGCAGGCGCGCGACGGTGTCGAGCGGTCCTCCCGCGGGGTAGGGAACCACGAAGCGGATCGGCTTCGACGGATAGGTCTGCGCCTGCGCGCCGAAGGCGAAGCAGGAGACCATGAACCACAGAGACCACAGGGACCACAGAGGAAAGGCAGGTCTTGTCGTTCGAACCTTCTCGGTCATTTTCACTTTCAACGGTTTCTCTGCGGTCTCTGTGGTCTCTGTGGTTCAAGGTGTTCGATCATCCTAGCGCTCGCGCCACCGCATCGAGCAGCCGATCGACCTCGGCCTCGTCATGATAGACGCCGAAGCCGAAGCGAAGCCGCCGCTCGCGGCGGTCGATGACGACATCCTGGGCGACGAGGCGCGCCTGCAGCGCCTCGGCATCGTCGACGTCGAACGCGAGAAAATTTCCGCGCGGGGCGCCGGCGGATGGAACCAGGTGGCGCGCGCCGAGCGACGACCTCCCGAGCCGCGCGAGGCCGTCGAGGAAATGCTTCTGCATCCGCACCGAGTGCCGGTGCACGTCGTCGATGGTGGTTCCCGTCGAGAGGAGCCAATCCATCGCCGCGTTGAATCGGTACAGACCGGAGGAATCGAAGGTCGCGCCCCAGAAGCGAAAGGCGTCGCTCGCGTACGGCACGACGGCCCCGGGCGCCGAGCTCAACGTATCGAAAGAGGCAAACCATCCGGTGTCGGCCGGGCGCAGGTCGCAGCCCGGAGGAATCGCGAGGAAGCACGCGCCTTCCCCCGACATCGCGTACTTGTAGCCGCCCGCGATGTAGAAAGCACGCCGGTGCAGGCGCGACAGATCGACCGGCAGGGCGCAGAAGGCGTGATAGCCGTCGATGCACACGAGCGCGTCGCGCGGCGCCGCATCGCAAATCGTCTCGATCCCGGTGACCACGAACGCGGAATCGAAGAAGACGTGGGAGAGCCACACCAGGTCCCAGTACGAAGCGTGCGCCGCCGCCGCGAAGCGCTCCGTGAAGGTCTCCCAGGGCGTCGCGGAGATTTCCTCGACGACGAGTCGGCCCGCCTCCCGCAGCCGACGCGTCTGGCGCCGGAAGCTGTGAAACTCGCTTGCGCTCGCGAGCACCCGCAGTGGCCGCGCCGCATCGAAGCACGAGTAGATTCGCGACACGAACTCGTGGGTGTTCGGCGCGAACGCGACCTGCCTCGGATCCGACAACGACAGCAGGCGCGCGACGTGCTGCTGCGCCGCCGGCACCACCTCGCCGAACACGCGCTCCCACTTGCGGTCGGCCAGCGTCGCGGAATCGCTCCAGTAACGCGCGTGGGCGGCCTCGGTCACGTCGGGCCATGGATGATGGCTGTGGGCGGCGAAATGCAGCCGGCCGGGGTTGGCCTCCCGGAAGCGCGTGAAGTGCGACGAAAGAATCTAGACTCCCGCCGCGCTCAGTCCTTGATCGACTCGACCGGGATGTGCAGCGTCACCTCGTCGGCGAGGGGCCCCAGGGCGTACTTCATGCCGAAGTCGCTGCGCTTGAGGGTCGTCACGAAATCGCCGCCGCACTGCTTCTTCTTGGTCATGGGGTGCGGTGCGCACTTGAAGATGTTGGCGGTGAGCGTCACCGGCCGGGTGATGCCGTTCATGGTGAGCTCGCCCGTGGCGCTCTTCACATTGTCGCCGTCGAAGGCGAAATTGCCCGACTTGAAGGTGATGAGCGGATTTTTCGCGACGTTGAAGAAGTCCTCGCTCTTCAGGTGATCGTCGAGCTTGGGGATGCCGCTGTCGATCGACGCGGCGTCGATGGTGATGTCGGCGCTTCCCTTCTTCGCCGCAACATCGAGCGTGATCTTCCCGCTCGTCTTGTCGAATCGCCCGCGCTGCAGCGAGTAGCCGAAGTGCAGGACCTCGTAGGTGGGGCGCGTGTGCGCCGGGTCGACGGTGTAGGTTTCCGTCTCGGCGGCGGCGGGCAGCGCGACGGCGAGCGCCGCGAAGGCGGGAAGGATGAATCGTTTCATGGAAAGCTCCTTACTTGGTGGGGATGGCAAAGTGAAAGCGGACGACGACCTCGTCGGCGACGGTCTCGGTGTCCGCCCAGGGCCCTTCGCCGATCTTGTACTGGAGTCGCTTCAGAGTGAATTCTCCCTCGACTATGCGCGCGCCGCCGGCTTCGGTCATCGAGAAGGGCGCGACGATGTCCTGGGTGACGCCCTTGATGGTCAGCGGCCCGCGCGCCTCGAACTTGTTCCCCCCGAGGGACTTCACCGAAGCCGCGACGAATTTCGCCTTCGGAAACGCGTCGATATTGAGCCACGCCTTGCGCTTGACCTCGGTGTTGCCCTCGTCGGAGCCGAGGTCGATCGATCCGAGGTCGACCTCGAACTCGGCCTTCGTCGCGTCGGGCTTCGCGGGATCGAATGCAACACTGCCGTCGAACTTCCTGAAGGCGCCTTCGACGGGAACGTTCATCTGCTTCGTCTCGAAGCGGATGCGGCTCTTCGCCGCGTCGACCTTCTGCTGCGCGGCCGCGGCCGACGCGAATGCAGCAAAAAGCATGAACCACAGAGACCACAGAGATCGCAGAGGAAACCCAAGTCTCGGCTGCCCAATGCTTACGATCGCGCGGGTATCAATGCGCCCTTCTCTGTGGTCTCCATGGTTCAAGGTTCTCATTCAGCCCTCGGTCGGGTGATCGGAAGCATTCGGGTGAGCACGTCGTCACGGTCGATGAAGTGGTGCTTCAGGGCCGCGCCGACATGCAGGACGATGACCGCCGCCATCGTGTAGTTGATCCAGTGGTGGAGGATCCTGAGAGTGTCCGCGAGTTCCTTGTTCTTGGACAGGAGATCGGGTATCGGCAGCACGCCGAGATATACCGTCTGGAAGCCCGCGGCGGAGCTGAAGAGCCAGCCGGAGAGCGGCGCCGCGAAGAAGAGCGCGTAGAGCAGCACGTGCGTCGCGGCCGCGGCGCGCGCTTCCCACGGCTTCATGCCGCGGGGAAGGGGCGGCGGGCGATGGCCGAGCCTCCACAGCAATCGCGCCGCGGCGAGCCCGAGGATCG
>JADGRS010000494.1 GCA_017880705.1 Burkholderiales bacterium | reverse complement strand
GCCGAGCCGGTCGTGTTCCACTTCCTCACGTCGCTCCTGTTCTCGTTTCGCTCCGCGCTGTGCTTTCGCGACGACGGCGACGAGCACCAGCCGCACGTGGTGACCGAGGCGGGCCCGTGGGCGATCCAGCAATTCATCGAGTCGTCGCACGAGAGCCGCTTCATCCAGTCCCTCAAGTCGTTCGCGGCGAGCCGGCTCTTCGAGACGACCGGGATCTTCGGGCGCGCCTACAAGTTCGAGGACCTCTTCGCGATCTTCTTCGCTTCGTTGCGCGGCCACGCCTCTCCCCAGCTCGACCATCTTCCCGGGGACCTCCTCGTCGGGCGTCCCGTCGAATACGCGGGAAGCCGCCCCGACCCCGCGCTCGCCCTGCAGCGCTACGAAGCGGCGCTCGGGCGCTTCGGCTTCGAGCGCGTGCGCCAGGTCTACGAGCCGGTCGCCGCGGCGTTCTTCTACGCGCAGAGCCTCGAGGACAGCGCGACGGTGCTCGTCGCGGATTTCGGCGGCGGCACGACGGACTTCTCGGTGGTCCACTTCGACGTGGGCGCGCGGGGCCTGCGGGCCGAAGCGCTCGGTCATTCGGGCGTCGGCGTCGCGGGCGATCGCTTCGACTACCGCCTCATCGACCAGGTGGTGCTTCCCCGGCTCGGCAAGGGCTCGACCTATCGAAGCGTGGGCAAGCGCCTGGAGCTGCCGCGCTCGTGCTTCGCGAGCTTCGCCCACTGGCACGAGCTGTCCGTCATGAAGGGCTCGCGCGACTTCCGCGAGTTGAAGGAGCTCCTCGCATACAGCGACGAGCCGGAGCTCCTGCAGCGGTTCATCCGCCTCGTCGAATCCGACCAGGGTTACACGCTGTACAAGGCAGTGTCCGAAACGAAGGAAGCGCTGTCCCGCGAGGAGAGCACGAAGTTCTCGTTCCGCGGCCCGGGCTTCGAGATCGAGAGCACCGTCACGCGCGCGCAGTTCGAGGGCTGGATCGCCGGGGAGCTCGAGGCGATCGAGGCGGCGCTCGAGCAGGTCCTCGTCAATTCGTCGATCGCCGATCGCGACGTGGACCGCGTGTTCCTCACCGGCGGCAGCTCCTTCGTGCCGGCGGTGCGCCGCATCTTCGTGAAGCGCTTCGGGGCCGAGCGCGTCGAGGCGGGCAACGAGTTCGTCTCGATCGCCAACGGGCTCGCGACGATCGGGCTTCGCGAAGACATCGATTCGTGGGTGGTCACGCCGGAGACTGCGAAAAAATGAGCGCACCGATCATCGCCGAGGAGCTTGCAGCCGCCGTCGCGCGCGTGCGCGCAACGCCGCTTCCGGACAGGGTTCGCAAGGCCGTGTCGATGATGCTGGTCGACATCGGGGGCCTCGCGGTCGCCGCGCGAAATGCGCCCTACGTCTGCGCCGCCATCGACAGCCTCGAGGCGAACGGCGGATCCACCGCCATCGGCCACGCGCGTGCCCTCGACGCCGCGGGCGCGGCGTTCGTGAACGGCACCGCGGCCCACGGCGAGGATTTCGACGACACGTTCGAGGGCGGGCCGGTGCACGCGGGCGCCGTGATCATCCCGGCGCTCCTCGCCGCGGCGGAGCGCCACGGGATCGAAGGCGCCGACATGTTCTTCGGGATGGCGGTGGGCGCCGAGGTGATGTGCCGCGCGAGCCTGGTCGCTCCCAAGCGCATCCACAACGCGGGCTTTCATCCCACGGCGGTGCTGGGCGCGATGGGCGCGGCCGCGGGAGTCGCCGCCGCGCTGCGGGTCGACGAGAAGACGTTCGCCTCGGCGCAAGGCATCGCCGGATCGATGGCGAGCGGCATCATCGAATATCTCGCCGAAGGCGCGTCGACGAAGCGGATGCATCCGGGCTGGGCGGCGCAATCGGGGCTGCGCGCGGTCGAGCTCGCGCGCGCGGGATTCGAAGGCCCGCGAACGGTTTGGGAGGGCGAGCACGGCCTCCTGCACGGTTTCGCCAACACCACGGGCGGCTCGTGGGAGCGCCTTACGGGCGACTTCGGCGATCGCTGGGTGGTGCGCACGATCGCGTTCAAGCCCTACGCGTGCGGCACGATGATCCATCCGTACATCGATTGCGCGCGCCGCCTGTCGCGCCAGGGCGTGGATGCCGATGAAGTCACGCGCATCGTGTGCAAGACGGCCGAAGGCATCGTGCACCGGCTGTGGGAACCCCTCGCGGCGAAGCGCTCGCCGCCCAACGCGTATGCCGCGAAGTTCAGCATGCCCTTCTGCATCGCGTACGGGATCCTTCACGGCACGGTAGGCCTCGAGGCCTTCACCGAGGAGAGGGCGCACGATCCGCGGACGGTGGCGCTCGCTAAGAAGGTGAGCTACGAGGTCGATCCCGACGATCCCTATCCCGAGGAGTTCACGGGCCACGTGCGCATCCACATGAGGGACGGGCGCGTTCTCGAGGAGCGGCAGCCGCACCTGCGGGGCGGGCGCAGCGAGCCGCTCACGCCGGCCGATATCGAGGAAAAGTTCCGCGCCAACTGCGCCTACGGCGGCTGGGATGCGCCGCGAATCGAGGCCTGGCTCGCGTTCGCGGCGAACGCCTTCGCGGGTCCTGTGAACCTCGCGCCATTCAGGGGGTGAGAGCATGAATGC
>JADGRS010000128.1 GCA_017880705.1 Burkholderiales bacterium | reverse complement strand
GAGCTCCGAGAGCAGCACCTGCTCCGCGAAGTCGGTGAGGCGCACCTCGGTATAGCGGTAGGCCGCGGGGCTGTCGCCGTCGCGCGTGCCGAAGTTGCCTTGGCCGTCGATCAACGGATAGCGCAGCGTGAAGTCCTGCGCCATGCGCACCGCCGCCTCATACACCGCCACGTCGCCGTGGGGATGGTACTTGCCGATCACGTCGCCCACGACGCGCGCGCTCTTCTTGTGCGGCGAGTCGGAGCGGTTGCCCATCTCGCGCATGGTGAAGAGGATGCGTCGCTGCACCGGCTTCTGGCCGTCCTCGACGGAGGGAAGGGCGCGACCCTTGACCACGCTCATCGCATAGGCGAGATAGGCGCGCGAAGCGAATTCCGATAGCGAAGGGCCCTCGGCTGCGCGCTGCGGCGGCTCGCCGCCGCGCGACGGCGGAACGGGAGGCTCGCGTGGAGGCTGCCCCGCGGAGTCCGCGAACAAGTCGCCGGAACGGCTGTCCGCCGCGCGTGGCGCGGACTTCCGGTTCTTGGTGGTGGATTTCATGGCGCAGCGGCGATCCAAAGATGCCGATTCTAACGTCCTTGACCTCGCGCGGTCGCCGGTTCACCATCGGCCGGCGCGAAAAAAAGCAGAACTTCCCCGGAGGAAACACCATGAACCACCGGATCGACCGCCGCCGCTTCGTCCTCTCCGTCGCTTCCTCGCTCGCCGCCGCGACGCTGCCCGGCGCCGTGCGCGCCGCGATGGCTCCCAACGACAAGTTCGATCTCGTGATCAAGGGAGGCGAAGTCCTCGATCCGAGCCAGCGCTTGCGCGCGGTTCGGGACATCGGCATCAAGAATGGGATCGTCGAGGCGGTCGAGGTGGGGATTCCCGCCGAGCGCACGTTGCGCACGATCGACGCGACCGGAAGGCTCGTGACACCCGGGCTCATAGACCTTCACGCGCACACCTATCCCTACGGCTCCGCCATCGGCATTCCCGCCGACGAGCTCGTGCCGTTCCAGGGCACGACGACGGCGGTCTCCGCGGGCGACGGGGGCGCGAACAATTTCGCCGCGTTCCGCCGCTTCATCGTGGGCTCGACGCGCACGCGCCTCTACGCGTTCGTGCACATCGCCAACATCGGCCTCTCGGGATTCCCGGTCGGCGAGCTCTACAACATGGACTACGCGCGCACCGAGGATGCGGCGCGCACGCTCGCGGAGAACGCCGACATCGCGATCGGGATCAAGGTGCGCATGTCGGAGAACGTGATCGCCAAGGCGGGCCTCGAGCCGCTCAAGCGGGCGATCCGCGCCTGCGAGCTGTCGGGCGTCGTGGGCGCCAAGGTGATGTGCCACATCGGCGGCGTCGAGAACCGCCAGCTCATGTCGGACATCCTGAATACGCTTCGGCCGCGCGACATCCTCACGCACTGCTACTCGGGCGCGCCCAACCTGCGCGACGACTTCACCAATATCGTGCAGGACGGGAAGATCCTTCCGGCCGCGCTCGAGGCCAAGCGGCGCGGCGTGCACTTCGACGTGGGGCACGGCGGAGGCTCCTTCGACTACACCATCGCCGAGGCCGCGATCGCCGCGGGCGCGACACCCGATACGATCTCCTCGGACATGCACGTCTTCTCGGGCAATACGCCGGGCATGCCCTACCTCACGTGGGTCATGAGCAAGTTCATGAACATGGGATTCTCGCTGGAGCAGGTGGTCGAGATGACCACGATCGCGCCGTCGCGCGCCATCGGCAAGATCGCGAAGCTCGGCACGCTGCAGGTGGGCGCGCCCGGCGACGCGACCATCCTCGAGGTCGTGAACGGCCCCGTGGAGTTCGTCGATACGCGCAACAACAAGCGCAAGGGCAACGTGTTCATCCGGCCCGTGCAGACGGTCAACGGCGGCATCGCGTTCGGACGCCCCTTTTCGGCGCCGTTCAGCGTAAGGTAGCTTTTTCACCTTCGAAAGGAACGGCGCGGTGGCCGAGTCCATTGCCTTCATCCTGAATGGCCGGCCCGCGCAGGCGACGGCGAAGGGCTCGACGCCTCTCGTCTACGTGCTGCGCGGCGAGATGGGCCTCATGGGCGCGCGCATCGGCTGCGGCGAGGGCCATTGCGGATCGTGCACGGTGATCGTCGACGGGAAGGCGGTCACTTCGTGCGACCTGCCGCTCGAGGCGGTGGCCGGGAAATCCGTGGAGACCGTCGAGGGAATCGCGCGCGACGGAAAGCTCCATCCCGTGCAGCAGGCGATCATCGACGAGCAGGCGGGGCAGTGCGGCTACTGCCTCACGGGCATTGTGATGCGCGCGAAGGTGCTGCTCGACTCGAACCCCGCGCCGACACGCCGCGAGATCGCGACGGCGCTCGATGGGCACTTGTGCCGCTGCGGGACGCAGCCGCGCATCCTGCGCGCCATCGCCCGCGCGGCCACGGCGATCGCCGCGGCGAAATGACATGACCGACGTTCAACAGCGCCCGGCAACCACGCAAGCGCAACCGGCCGCGCCGCTGCCCAAGGGCATCGCGACCCATCCGCTCGTGTCGCAATGGATCGATTTCGCCACGCCCGCGATCGCGCGCCTTCGCACCGGCCGCGTCGAGCTGGGCCAGGGCAACGTCACGGCGCTGGTGCAGATGGCGGCCGACGAGCTCGACCTGCGCATGGACCAGGTCGAGGCAGTCGCCGGCGACACCCGCGTCACGCCCGACGAAGGCTTCACCTCGGGAAGCTTTTCGATCGAGCACGGTGGGCAATCGGTGCGCCTCGCCGCTTCGGCCGCGCGCTCTCTGTATCTCGCCCGCGCCGCGATCCTCTTGAATGCGCCACGCTCGGAGCTTTCCATCGAGGAAGGCGTGGTGTTGCGCCGCGGCGCCGCGACGCCGCACACGTACTGGACGCTGCGGGACTCCGTCGATCTTCGGGTGGAGGTGGCTCGTCACGCGGCGCCTAAGGCGGCGAGCGAACGCCGCCTCGCCGGAACTTCGCAGGCGAGGATCGACCTGCCTCGCAAGGTCGCGGGCAGCGGATTCATTCATGACCTGGTGCTTCCGGGGATGCGCCATGGGCGCGTGCTCCATCCCCCGTCGCGCCATGCGCGCCTTCTTTCCGCAGACCTCGCTCCGATCGAGGCGAAGCATGGCGGAATCACCACGGTCGTGAACGGCTCGTTCGTCGGGTTGATCGCGCTGCACCCCGCCGAGGCGGTCGAGGCGATCGCGGAGGCCGCGCGCCGTTGCACCTGGAGCGCAGTGCCCGAGGCGCCCGCCGATCCCGTCGAGGCGATGGGGTCTTCGAAATCCCCATCGGTGGTCACGTTCGAATCGGGCGACGTGTCCGCTGCCGGGGGGCGCCGCTTCGAGACGTCGGTATCGCGTCCGTATCTCGCGCACGCCTCCATCGGCCCGTCGTACTCCGTCGCGTTGTGGAAGGACGATCGGCTCTCGGTGTGGACCCACAGCCAGGGCGTCTTCCCGCTGCGGCAGGCGCTCGCGATGGTGCTGGGCATCGCCGCCGACCGCATCGACGTCATCCATGCCGACGGCGCCGGATGCTACGGCCACAACGGCGCCGACGACGTGGCGCTCGAGGCGGCATTGCTCGCGCGCGCCGTTCCCGGCTCGCCGGTTCGCCTCCTGTGGAGCCGCGCCGACGAGCTCATGCATTCGCCGCTCGGCCCCGCCGCCGTGGTGAAGGCGAGCGCCACCGTGGGCGGCGACGGCATGATCGCCGCGATGACGCTCGACATCACGGGCCAGCCCTACGGCCATCGCCCCGATCGCGAGGGCCGCGCCAATCTCCTCGCCGCGGAATACCTCGAGGGCGCCATCACGCACGCGCCCGCCGGCGACATCGCGACGGGAATGGAACGCAATTCCGTTCCCCTCTATGCGATACCCAATGTGCGCGTCACCAAGCGCGTGGCCTCGGAGCTTCCGTTCCGCACGTCGTCGCTGCGCTCGCTGGGCGCCTATGCGAATGTCTTCGCGATCGAAACGCTCGTGGATGAGATCGCTTGCGAGCTCGGCAAGGATCCGCTCGCGTTCCGCCTCGCGCACCTGAAGGATGCTCGCGCGCGCGTGGTGCTGGAAAGGCTCGCGGCGCTGTGCGGCTGGCCCGGAGCGTCGAAGGAAGGCGAGGGCCTCGGCATCGCCTTCGCGCGATACAAGAATTCCGCGGCGTATTGCGCCGTAGCGGCGCGCGTCGCCGCCGGTGGGAAGGACGTCGTCGTCACGCACATGTGGTCGGTGATCGACGCGGGCGAAGTGATCAATCCCGACGGCGCGGTGAATCAGATCGAGGGCGGCATGGTGCAGTCCGCGAGCTGGACGCTGAAGGAGTGCGTGCGCTTCGAGGGAGAGGCGATCGCCTCGCGCGACTGGCCCGGCTACCCGATCCTCAAGTTCAGCGAGACGCCCGAAGTCTCGGTCGAGATCGTCCCGCGTCCGGACGATCCGCCCCTCGGCGTCGCCGAAGCCGCGCAGGGGCCGAGCGCCGCCGCCATTGCCAACGCGGTGCATGCCGCGCTCGGAGTGCGCGTGCGGCGGCTGCCCCTCACGCGGGAAGCGATCCTCGCGGCGTCGATGTGACGGGCGGGGACGGGTCCCACGCATAGTGGGATATATCCCACTATCCTGCCCACACTTGTATTGGGCTGCCGTGGGCTGCTTCAATGCCGGAAATCCTGCGGAGGAGCCCCATGCATGCCGTGCCGCACAAACCCGCGCCTGCATCGCGCGCGCGCCGCGTGAACAACGACCGGCTGCTCGCGGACATCGCGGCGTTCTGCCAGGCGGCCGGCATGGCCGAGAGCACCTTCGGTCGCCACGTCGCCAACGACGGAAAGCTCGTCTCGCGCCTGCGCGCCGGCGGCCGCCTCACGACACAGACCGTCGAGCGGATCCGATCCTTCATCTCCGCCGCACGAGACGGGCGGGGCGGCGAGCCCGCGATCGGCACGGGCGCCGATGCAGCCGCAGCTTCGAGGCCCGCGAAGCGGCCGACGCGCGCCCCCCCGAGCGACTCGCACACGCGCTTTCGCTTCTACGACAACCGGCAGAAGTACCTGCTGTTCGTCAGCACCTGCACCGAGAAGTGGATGGTGGGGCAGCGGATCGAGGCCGAGCTCGCCAATATCAAGCCACGGCCGCCGGCGATGCGTGTGTTCGACGCAGGCACGGGCGACGGCACCGTTCTCACGCGCCTCATGCGCTCGATGCACGACCGGTTCACCAACGTTCCCTTCTACATCGTCGGCAAGGAGATCAGCCTGGAGGACGTCCGCCTCGCGCTGGAGAAGATGCCGGACCGTTTCCACGAGCACCCGTCCACCGTGCTGGTGATGACGAACATGTACTACTCGGAGGCGCCGTGGCTCAGGCCCAATTCGCTCGCGGCGGCGAGCGGGCTGGTGTGGCACGAGCTCGCGCTCAAGGGAAGCACCGCCGGGCAGTTCGAGCGGCAGATCACCGACCTGCAGGGATTCCTCTCGGAAAACTGGACCGCCAAGATCAGCAAGACGACGGGCAATCCGCTCTACGAGCGCCCGGTCGTGCTCGTGATCTATCGCGACGACCACCGGCTGCTACTCGACGGCGTGCGACCGAGGCAAGGCGCCGTGCGCGCCGACTTCGACCTGGTGATCGCATCGCAGCCGTACCGCGCACGCGCGACCACGCAGTTCAAGGCGGCGAAGGTCATCGCCCCGCTCGCGCGCGCGCTCGGCCCGGGCGGGCGATTGATCGGCATCCATTCCTGCGGCGCCGATCCCGGCCTCGAGATCATCCAGCGCGTGTGGCCGGGCGAAAATCCCTTCCTCATGGATCGCCACGAGCTCCTCAAGGCCGCGAAGCACGCGCTGGGCGCGGAAGCGCGCGCGCTCAGCTTCAACGCGTACGCCGACCAACGCTCGCGTTTCCGCTATCGAATGCACACGCTGCCTTCCGAGCTCAACTCCTCGATCGGCACCTCCACGCTTCTCGCCGCATGGAACGCCGCGATTTATGTCGCCCAAATCGAGGACGGCCGCCTCGAGGCGGTCATGGGCGATCGGCGCTACCTGGAGGCCACGCGCGACGTGCTGCAGCAAAGCGGCGGCCTCTGGTTCCAGAATGAGTCCTACGTCATCTCGCGCCACCGGTTCGCCGGATAACGGCGCGCGAGCGTGCGGGGACGAAGCCCGCGCGATCGCAGCGCTCGCGCAGCGTGCGTCCGTGGAGACGACGTGGCGCGACGTCGGCCGCCTTGAAGCGTGCCACCGGCGCCTCGCTCGCGGCGCGCTCGCGTACGTGAGCTTCATCCCGGGGCAGACGTGGCGCGAGACGATATCGGCCTGCGTCGCCGTGCGCGCGGCGGGATTCGAGCCGGTGCCCCACATCCCGGCACGCGAGCTCGCCAGTGCGGCGGCGCTGGATAATCTCATGGCGCAGCTGGCCGCGCGGGTCGGTGTCCGTCGCGTGCTGCTGGTGGGCGGCGATCGCGGCGTGCCGGCCGGGCCCTTCGCGCAATCCCTCGACGTGATGCGAAGCGGAATGCTGGCGCGCAACGGGATCCGCGAGGTCGCCGTGGCGGCGCATCCCGAGGGGCATCCGCGCATCGCCGAGGCCGAGCTTCGCCGCGCCGAGCAGGAGAAGATCGCCTATGCCGCGCAGCAGGGGATCGAGCTCACCTTCGTCACGCAATTCTGCTTCGAGGCCGGGCCGTTCCTTTCCTGGGCGCGCGAGCTTCGCGCACGAGGCGTGCGCGCTCCCATCGTGGCCGGCGTCGCCGGCCCCGCGAGCCTCGCGACCCTCTTCAAGTACGCGCTTCGCTGCGGCGTCGGCCCATCGGTGCGCGCATTGGGCGCGCGCCCCGGCACGCTCGCGGGCCTTGTCGGCGATCGTGGCCCGGAGAGCGTCGTCCGCGCGATCGCAAGATCGGCGGCCGAGCCGGGTATCGAGCCTGTCGGCATTCACTTGTATTCGTTCGGCGGCCTCGCGCGGACCTGTGCCTGGATCGACGCCGTGGCCCGTTGTCGCTTCGAGCTGGACGAGGAAAAGGGGTTCATCGTCGCGGAGCCGTGAAATGGAACCACCTCCCGGCTCGCTGTGACGTGCGCCGGGTGGACTACAGGTCGGCCTCGATCGTGTGGCCTTCCTTCTCCATCCACGCGCGGCGCCCCGCGGCCTCGGTCTTTCCCATGAGGAGCTTGAAGACCGGCGGCGCGGCCCCGTACTCGGCCGCGTCGAGGCGCATCTCGATGAGCCTGCGGGTGTCGGGATTCATCGTGGTCTCTCGCAGCTGCTCGGGATTCATCTCGCCCAGGCCCTTGAAGCGGCTGATGTGGACGAGCGACTCCTTCACGCCCTCGTCGCGCAGCTTCTCGAGGATCTGCTCGCGCTCGTTGTCGTCGAGCGCATAGAGGCGCTTCTCGGCCTTCACCTTGCCGTGCGGCGCGATGCGCAGGCTGTAGAGCGGCGCCTGCGCGATGAACACGTGGCCGCGCTCGATCAGCTTCGGAAAGTGGCGATAGAAGAGGGTGAGGAGCAGCGTCTGGATGTGCGCGCCGTCCACGTCTGCGTCGGCCATGATGATGACCTTGCCGTAGCGCAATCCCTCGAGCACCGAGTCGAGGGCCTCGGGCGCGTGCGGGTCGATGCCGAGCGCGACCGCGATGTCGTGCACCTCGGTGTTGGCGTAGAGCTCCTTCGCGTCGACCTCGAAGGTGTTGAGAACCTTGCCCTTCAGCGGCAGGATCGCCTGGTACTGCCGGTCGCGCCCCTGCTTCGCCGAGCCGCCCGCGGAGTCGCCCTCGACGAGGAAGACTTCGTTCCTCGTCATGTCCTGGGACTCGCAATCGGTGAGCTTGCCCGGGAGAATCGCAACGCCCGAGCCGCGCCGCTTCTCGACCACCTTGCCGGCCTTCTGGCGCGCCGTCGCGGCGCTGATCGCGAGCTGCGCGATCTTCTTGCCTTCCTCGACGTTCTGGTTCAGCCACGCGTCGAGCGGATCCTTCACGCGCGAGGCGACGAGCTTCAGCGCTTCCCGCGACGAGAGACGCTCCTTGGTCTGGCCCTGGAACTGCGGATCGAGGATCTTCGCCGAGAGCACGAAGCGAAGCGGCTTCCACGCGTCTTCCGATTGCAGGCTCACGCCGCGCGTGAGGAGCTCGTGGTGCTCGCAGAATTCCTTGAT
>JADGRS010000493.1 GCA_017880705.1 Burkholderiales bacterium | reverse complement strand
TCTCCTCGGGCTTCCCGAATGCGAGCACCGCTCCCTGGTTGATGATGTAGGCGTGGTCGCAGATGCCGAGCGTCTCGCGCACGTTGTGGTCCGTGATGAGGACTCCGATGCCGCGCTCCTTGAGGAAGCGGATGATCTGCTGGATGTCGAGGACCGCGATGGGATCGACGCCCGCGAAGGGCTCGTCGAGGAGGATGAAGCGCGGGGTGGTCGCCAGCGCCCGCGCGATCTCGACGCGCCTCCTCTCGCCTCCCGAGAGGGAAAGGGCGGGGCTCGATCGAAGGTGCCCGATGTGCAGGTCGTCGAGGAGCGCTTCGAGGCGCCCCTCGATCTCCTCGGCCACGACCCCCTGCAGCTCGAGGACCGCCTGGATGTTCTGCGCGACGGTGAGCTTGCGGAAGATCGAGGCCTCCTGCGGCAGGTACGAAAGCCCGAGGCGCGAGCGCTTGAATATCGGCAGGTGCGTGAGGTCCTCGCCGTCGAGCGTCACCGATCCGCGGTCGATCGGCACGAGGCCGAGGATCATGTAGAAGCACGTCGTCTTGCCGGCGCCGTTGGGGCCGAGGAGGCCGACCACTTCGCCGCTCTCGACGGTGAGCGAGACATCGGAGACCACGGTGCGCTTGCGGTAGCGCTTCATCAGGCCCTCGGCGCGCAGCACCGAGGAGCGCTGCTCGGGCTTCACGAGCGTGAGCCTCTGGCCGGCCGGCGTGGTCGTGGCCGACATCGCTACTGTGGGCTCGCGTCGGGCTTCAGCGTGATGCCCGGATCTTTCGCCGGCGCCGCCCCCGCGGGGGGCTTCTTCTGCGGCACGATCGTCATCTTGACGCGCTGCGGGTTGGGCGTGGGCTGCGCGCCGGGCGCCGCGCCCGTGACGTCGGCGAGCTCCTTGTTCATGTCGTAGGAGATGAACTCGCCCGTGATCTCGTTCTGGTTGCTCTTCACCCTGGCGCGGCTGTAGAGCTTCAGCATGTCGTTGAGGTCGTCGAATTCCGCGCGCTCGGCGAAGCCCTCGATCCACTCGTCGACCTTGTCGCGCTTCTGGCGGAAGGTGACGGGCGTGCCGTAGGCGACGTAGAACTTGTGGCGGTCGGCGTCCTCCTTCACGGTGACCTTGTTCGCCGTCATGCGCATGGTTCCCTGCGTGACGACGACGCTTCCCTCGAAGGTGCTGGTGCGGTTGGCGTCGTCGGCAAGGAGGTGGTCGGCGCCCACGACGATCTCCTTCTCGCGGTCGGCGCGCTCGGCGAGGGCGGAGCCGCACCCGAGTGCGAGAAGCGCGGCGAGCGAAGGAGCGATGCGGCGCATCAGCGTTTGGGCTGGATGACTGCGCGCACGCGGTCGAGCTTCAGCGTGCGCGCATGGTTGTCGAGCTCGAGGGCGGCGGCGACCGCGCTCGTGGACTTGCTCTGCATCGTCACCTCGGTGTCGGTGCGCGCGATGCCGTCGTCGGGAATGACGAGGAGCTTGTCGGTGGTCAGGCGCACGGCCTCGTTCTTCGCGTCGGCGTCGCGGACGATGACGACGTTGCTGTCGACCAGCACGCGCTCGCCTTTCTGCTCGAGCCGGCCGTGGTCGGCAGTGAGTGTCATCTTGGGCTGGTTGGGCTCGAAGGCCTCGAGGGTGACGTCTTCCAGCAGGGCGGAATCGTCGTCGGGGTAATGTACCATTTTCTTCGCGGCGAGCGTGTAGAGCACCTTTCCGTCCTCCCCGAGCTTGCGCGCGTTGAAGCGCTCGACGATCAGGTCGGGATCGTGGCGCAGCGAGCCGTCGGCGCGCGCCACGGGCGCCTGCACCAGCTGGTTCAGCCAAAACGTGAGCCCGACGAGGAGCGCGAGGGCCGCGAGCGGCAGCCAAGAGGTCGGGCGGAACATTTTATTCTTCTGTGCCGGGTCGGCTCGGTCAGGCGGCGGTGTGCGCCGCGAGTCGTCCCTGGGCGCGAAGCACGAGCTCGCAGAACTCGCGCACCGCGCCCCTGCCTCCCGAGGCCCGCGTCACGTAGTGCGCCGACGACTTGACCGGTTCGGCCGCGTTCGCCACGGCGACGGCGAGGCCGCAGCGGCGCATCACCGCGAGATCCGGAAGATCGTCGCCCACGAACGCGCATTGCTCGGGCTTCATCTCGAGGCTCGCGATGAGCGTGTCGAAGGCGCGCGACTTGTCGGCCGAGCCCTGCACGACGTGCGCGATGGAAAGCTCCGCCGCGCGGCGCGCGACCGCCTCCGACGAGCGCCCCGAGATGATCGCCGCGGCCACGCCCGCCGATTGCAGCATCTTCACGCCGTGGCCGTCGAGTATGTTGAACGCCTTGAAGACCTCGCCTTCGGCTCCGATGAAGAGCGTGCCGTCGGTCATGACCCCGTCGACGTCGAAGATCGCGAGGCGGATCGCGCGCGCGCGCCGCGTGAGCTCGTCCACCTAGACGACCCCGGCGGCGAGGAGGTCGTTGAACGTGACGACGCCGAGGAGCCGAGCGTCGGGCGCGGTGACCACGATGCGCCCGCCGATCCTGCCCGCCTGCATCATCGCCGCGGCCTCCGCGGCGAGCTTCTCGGGCGCGATCGTCTTCGGATTGCGTGTCATCACGTCGCCCACCGGAAGCCCCTTGATCACGTCGTGCTTCTG
>JADGRS010000492.1 GCA_017880705.1 Burkholderiales bacterium | reverse complement strand
ACCACGACCTGGTGGCCGTGGTGCGCTGGATCGACAACGCGGCGATCGACGGATTCGTGAAGCGCCTGATCGCCGCCGTGGAGAAGAAGGGATAGCCTGCCGGTGCCCTTAGTGGCTGCCGGCCCTCGGCGGCGGCATTGCCGTGCCCGGGTTGAGGCTGCTGTTGCGGGCGCGCTCGAGATCTTCCGCGGAAATCGTGGTGACGCCATCGCTCGTGCTGCTGTGCCTGGAGGGCAGGTTGCTTCCCACGCGGTATTCCTTCTCCACGTACCCACCATCCGCCTGGTTCACGTTCTGATCGGCGCAGCCCGCGACGATCGCGGCGGTCGCAACTGCGAAGAGCACTCGCTTCATGGGGTCTTCTCCGTGGTGGGCCAATGGGTGGCACCAGTGTACCTGTGGTTGTAGCTGCAACCAATACCCCCTGTGATAGATTCGTTACGATGAGTAACGCCGCCGGCACGGCGGATCCCGCCCGGCCGTTGTCCCGCAGCTTCCACTTCTTCCTGTGGACGCGACTGCTGTCCACCGCCGCCAACCAGATCCTGCTGGTCGCGCTCGGCTGGCAGATGTACGACCTCACGGCGAGCGCCTGGGACCTCGGGCTCGTGGGCCTGCTGCAGTTCGTTCCCACGGTCGCGTTCACCATTCCCTCCGGGCAGCTCGCCGACCGCGCCGACCGGCGGCGCGTCATCAGCGCGGCGATCGCGGTGATGCTCTGCGCCGCCGCGCTGCTCGCGTGGGGCAGCGCGGGACGCTGGATCGGCCGCGACCTCATCTTCGGCGTGAGCGTGCTGCTGGGACTCGCGCGCGCGTTGCTCACGCCGGCGCAGCAGGCGATCGTTCCGGCGCTGGTTCCCGGGGACCAGCTGCCGCGCGCGATGGCGTTGAGCGCCGCGGTGATGAAGGTCGCGGTAGTTGCGGGGCCGGCGCTCGGCGGCTTCGTCTATGCGCTCGGACCCGTCTGGGCGTACGGGCTGTGCATCGTGGCGCTCGTCGCGGCGATCGGATGCGTGCTCTCGATCCACCACGTGCCGCTCATCAAGGGGAAGGATCCCGCGAGCTTCGCGTCCATGTTTGCGGGCTTCGGCTTCATCTTCCACAAGCCCGTGGTGCTGGGCGCGATCTCGCTCGATCTCTTCGCGGTGGTGCTGGGAGGCGCGACGGCGCTCCTGCCGATCTACGCGAAGGACATCCTGCAGACGGGGCCCTGGGGCCTGGGCCTGCTGCGCGCCGCGCCCGCGGTCGGCGCGCTCGTGCTCGCCGCGTGGATCGCGCGCCATCCGCTCGAGCGCCGGGTCGGCCGCACGCTCTTCGTCTCGGTCGCGATTTACGGCGCGGCGATCCTGGTCTTCGCCTTCTCGCGGAATTTCGTCCTCTCGATGGCCGCGCTCGCGGCGAGCGGCGCCGCCGACATGGTGAGCGTCGTGGTGCGCCAGACGCTGGTGCAGATCGAAACGCCCGACGAGATGCGCGGGCGCGTGAGCGCGGTCAACGCGACCTTCATCAGCACCAGCAACCAGCTCGGCGAATTCCGCGCGGGCGCGACCGCCGCGTGGCTGGGGCCGGTCGGCTCCGTGATCCTCGGCGGCGTGGGAACATTGATCGTGGTCGCCCTCTGGATCCGGCTCTTTCCACCGTTGGCGAAGAGAGACAGGCTCGTTCCCTGAACCCTCTCCGCGACGATTCGCCGATAATGGCGGCATGAAGAGGATCGGACTTCGGAGGATGGCGGCTGCGCTCGCCATATTCGCGGCGACGGGGGCCTTTGCGCAAGTGCCCCAGGACTATCCCTCGGGATACCGCAAGCTCATCACGGCCGCGCAACGCGAAGGCCGCGTGGTGATCTACTCCACCATGGATTCCGCCGAGGCGGCGCCGCTGATAGCGGACTTCGGGGCGCTCTATCCGGGAATCGAGGTCCAGTACAACGAGATGAACAGCCCCGAGGTCTACGGGCGTTTCATCGCCGAGACCGAGTCGGGCTCGGAGACCGCCGACATCACGTGGAGCTCGGCGATGGATCTCCAGATCAAGCTCGCCAACGACCGCTACGCGGAGGCCTACAGGTCGCCCGAGGTGCCGTTCCTGCCCGAGTGGGCGATATGGCACGACGAGGCTTACGGCACGACTTTCGAGCCCGCGGTGTTCGTCTACAACAAGCGGCTCGTCCCGCCCGACGAGGTCCCGCGGTCGCACGCCGAGTTCCTGCAGCTCATTTCAACCAAGACCGACAAGTACTCCGGCAATGTCATCACGTACGACATCGAGAAGTCGGCCGTGGGCTTCCTCTTTCTCAGCCAGGACAGTCTCGCGATGCCCGGATTCTGGAGCCTCCTCAGCGCCTTTGGCGCGCGCAATGTCGAGCTCGAGGCGAACACCGCGACGATGATCGAGCGCATCGCCTCGGGCAAGGACCTGATCGGCTACAACCTCCTCGGCTCCTATGCCCTCGGGCGCGCGAAGCGCGATCCGTCGCTGGGAGTGGTGTTGCCGCGCGACTACACGCTCGTGCTCTCTCGCGTGATCCTGATCGCGAAGAAGGCCCGCCATCCCAGCGCGGCCAAGCTCTGGCTTGACTACGTCCTGTCCCGCCGGGGGCAGACGGTCCTCGCCGAGCGGTCCC
>JADGRS010000491.1 GCA_017880705.1 Burkholderiales bacterium | reverse complement strand
CACCGAGCAGCGCTTGTCCATAGGGGCCCATTTCGCGCTTTCGTAGGGCCCCCCAGCG
This sequence comes from Burkholderiales bacterium, assembly GCA_017880705.1. GTDB lineage: Bacteria > Pseudomonadota > Gammaproteobacteria > Burkholderiales > Usitatibacteraceae > Usitatibacter. The sequence continues at coordinate 2,573 of JADGRS010000491.1, read as the reverse complement.
CCCCGCGCCTACCGCTCGTCTGCCCCAGCAATCCGGCTGTCGCATGGCCGTTTCCGGCAAAAATTACTGATGTAGCGCCATTCCGCCCCTCTCGCCGGAATAACCCCAGTTTTTCAAGCAGATACAGCCGCCCATAGGCCATTCGGCCCATGCCGAAATACTGCAAGTAGTTCTGCAGGAATTCTTTACATCCCCGTGAAATGAAAGGAAAATTCACTTTCAAACAAGAATTTCAAACGCCTGTTAGAAAACGCTCCTAACAAACGGGGGATGTGGGATGTCTTCCCACGCAATCGCGCATAGCAACGAGACGCGCCGCCGCCTGCTCGCGGCCGCTTCCGAAGAGTTCGCCCGCCATGGTTTCGCGAGCGCGCGCATTCGACCGATCGTCGATGCCGCGGGCGTGAACCTCGCGGCGGTCAATTACTATTTCGGCGGCAAGGAAGGCCTCTACCGCGCGACGCTCCAATACCTCGCGGCACAGATGCACGCGCCTTCGCAGAAGGCGCCCGGCGGAAGGAAACCCGAAGAGCGGCTGCAGCGGCGCATCTTCGCGATTCTCGAGCGCTTCATCGGCGCCGCGCGTCCTTCGCCGCTCGGCCGCATCCTCGCCTACGAGGCGATGGCCCCCACGGGCAGCCTCGAGTCGCTGCTCGAAGACACCATGCGTCCCGAGCTCGATCGCATCCAGGCGATCCTGCGCGATATCGTCGGCGACAGCGTGGACAACGCGCAGCTCACGCACGCCTCGCTCGGGATCCTCGGCCAGTGCGTTCTCTACCTCTACGCGCGCCCGGCAATCGAGCGCATCTCGCCGGCTCTCGGGCATGGCGACGACACGTGCCGATTCCTCGCGGCACAGATCACCGAGTTCTCCCTGGGGGGCGTCGAGCGCCTGAAACGCGCGTCCGAGGTGGCCAAATGACCGCTCGTCGGCCCTTGATTTCATTTGTAAATCCGCCGGCTCGCCTCTGTGCGGTGGGTCATACGGCCCTGCACGGTGCGAACCGTATCCTCATCGCACTGGAAAACAGGTTGCCATGAGGAAGATTTTCACCGCAGTGCAGATTGCCGCGATGCTCATCGTCGCCGCGCTGCCATTGCACGCGCAGACCGCGGCCGTCGAGTCGACTCTCGAGGCACGCCGCGTGGTGCGCGGCGCCGATGGGAGCGAATCGTTCGCGAGCGCGGACGTCGCGAAGCCCGGTGACGTCATCGAATACGTCGCGACCTATCGCAACACCACGCGCGAGGCGATCCACGATCTCGAGGCGACCCTGCCCATCCCGCCGCACACCGAGCTGATTCCGGGAAGCGCGCGTCCCTCGGCCGCGCGCGCGAGCCTCGATGCGCGCGAGTTCGCGAGCCTGCCCCTCAAGCGCAAGACGCTTCGCGACGGGCGCGAGGTCGACGAGGCGGTTCCGTTTCGCGAGTACCGCTTCCTGCGCTGGGCTCCCGTGCAGCTCGGCGCGCAGAAATCCGTGACCTACGTCGCCCGAGTGAAGGTCCTCGAGTGAAGAGACTCCTCGCAATCGTCTTCGCCGGCGCGATGGTTTTCCTCGCGCCGGCGTTGGCGTTTGCGGCGCCCGCGGCGGGCACGGTGATCGGCAACCAGGCGACCGCGACCTACAACGACGCGGGCGGGAACGCGCGCACCACCACGTCGAACCTGGTGCAGACGACGGTCACGCAGGTGAAGACCTTCACGCTCACCGCCAACGGCGCGCGCACCGCGGCGCCGGGCCAGACGGTCTACTACCCGCACACCCTCACGAACACCGGCAACGGCACCGACACGTACACGCTGAATGCGCCGCTATCCAGCAGCTTCGGCCCGGGCCCCCACGCCGCGCTCGCATACTTCATCGACGCCAACGGCGATGGCGTCCCCGACAACGCGACGCCCATCAATTCCTCCGGAGCGATAGCGGCGGGCGGCACGTTCCGCTTCGTCGTCGCGGGAACCGTTCCCGCGGCCGCCGCGAGCGGCAGCACGGCGACGATCACGGTCTCCGCGAGCGACACGACGCCCACGACGCTCACCAACACGGACACGACGACGGTCGCCAACTCGGTCATCAACGCGACCAAGTCGCTGTCATCGGCGAGCGGCGCATCGCCCTCGGGCCCGATCACCGTGACGCTTTCGTACACGAACACCGGGTCGGCTCCGGCCGCGAACGTGCAGTTCACGGATGTGCTGAATGCGGGCTTCACGTACGTGGCGGGCTCGGGACGCTGGAGCGTTTCGGCCGCGACCCCGCTCACCGACACGGCCGACGGCGTCGAGCAGGCCGGCGCCTTCCCGCCGGGTATCGACTTCCGCTCGTCGCTCGGCGCGGGCGCCACGGTCATCGCGCTCATTCCGTCCGTGGCCCCCGGCGCGTCGGGCAACGTCACCTTCCAGGTGAACGTCAACGCGAACCTCGCGCCCCAGACGATCAACAACACCGCGCAATACCAGACCGCCTCGCAGCTCTCGACCAACACCAACACGACGAGCTACCAGGTGCTGCAAGGCGCCGCGGTCGTCGCGAACGGATCGAGCACGAATTCGACGAACGGCACCGGCG
>JADGRS010000490.1 GCA_017880705.1 Burkholderiales bacterium | reverse complement strand
CGCGCGGCGCAGCGGTGTCGCCGCGAGCTTGTCGGCGCGCGCGAGGCGCTGGTCCGCGGCCTGCAGCGCGGCGAGCGCGCCGCGCACGTTGCCCGCGAGCTGCAGCTGCTGGCTCGCCAGCACCAGCATCTGCTCGACTTCGGAGAGCACGCGATCGTCGGCGCTGCGCGACAGCTCCCGGTACATTTCCTCCAGGGCCACGCGCTGCTCCTGGGTGTCGGCGACGCGCGCCTCGAGCTCGGCGATGCGCGACTGCGCATCCTTCAGGGCGGCCTGGGATTGCGCGAGCGACGTGCGCGCCTGCGTCGACGCGGCGCCGAGCTCGGCAAGCCGCTCGCCGGCGGTCGATTGCATGCTGCTCACGGCCTCGCGCGCGCTCCACGCGAGCCAGCCGACGCCGACGACCGCGACCAGCGCGACGATCGCGATGGCGCGAGCGCCTGGATCGCCCGCGGCCTTCGGCGCAACGGGCGCGGGGACGGGAAGCGTCGCCGGGGAGGGATCGTTCATGATGCGACCCGAAGCGGCGTCAGTGCTTCGATGAGCCCCTCGGCGCCGTGGGACGCGATTGCCACGCGCGCGAAGCGCCGCGCCGCGCGGTGCGCCCCCACGGCCTCGTGCGGAACCACGAGCGTCACGGAATCGAGATGCCGGGCCCCGTCGGGGCCGATCATGGCCATGAAATTCTCCAGCGTTTCCGCGCTCAACGCGCTCACCGCATGCACTTCCCCGCGAGCCAGCGCCGCAAGCACCGCGGACGCATCGCCGCGCGGGCGCACGCGCGCGTAGCACTCCGCGTATGCGACTTTCGCACCCCGCGCCTCGAGCACTTCCTTGAGGTGCTCCCTGCCGCCTTCGCCCCGGAAGACGACGATGTTCTGCCCTTTCACGACCTGCAATTGCGCGAGAGCAAGGAGCGCCTCGCTGTCGTGACGCTCGGACGGTGAGATGACCTGCACGAACCCCGAGTTCCTCAGCGCCTGCGCGGTGGCCTCGCCCACCGCCGCGACGCGCAATCCCTCGGGCCAGGCGCCACGGCGCCGCGCGGCCGCCAGGCCCTTCTCCACCGCGTTGGCGCTCACGAAGATCGCCATGTCGAAGCGCGCCAGATCGTCGAGAAGTGACGCGAGCGCAGGCGTCGGCGCCACGTCCTCGATCGCCAGCGCGGGAAGCAGCCACACCTTCGCGCCCTCGGCGGCGAGCGGCGCCGCCAGCGCCGCGGCCGCGGCTTCCGGGCGCGTGATCACGACGCCGACGCCCTCGAGCCTGCGTGCGCCGCTCATGCCTTCACGCCCGCGAGGGACTTCAGGATCTCGCGCCCGCCCGCGGCGAGGAGGCGCTCGCCGAGCAATCCGCCGAGCTTCTCGGCGTCGGCGCAACGCCCCGAGGCGCCTTCGCGTACTCCGCGCGTGCCGTCCGGAAGGCCGATGAAAGCCTCCATCGCCAGCGCGTCGCCGTTCACGCGGGCCAGCGCGCCCAGCGGCACTTCGCAGCTTCCCTCGACGACGAGTCCGAGCGCGCGCTCCGCGCGCGCCGCGCACGACGTCGCGGTGTCCTCGAAGGCCGCGAGCAACGCCGCGAGATCGCCGCGATCGCGCCGGTACTCGATGGCGAGAATCCCCTGTCCGATGGCGGGCACCGTCTGCACGAGGCGTGAACGGATGCGCGCATCGAACCCGAGGCGATTCAATCCAGCGGCGGCGAGGATGATCGCGTCGTACTCGCCCGCGTCGAGCTTGGCGAGGCGCGTATTCACGTTGCCGCGCAGGGGAATGAACTCGAGCCGCGGATGGAGCGCGCGCAGCTGGCTTTCGCGCCGCATGCTGGAGGTGCCGACGCGCGAGCCGGCGGGCATCGCCTCGAGCGACCCGTGGCGATTCGAGACGAACGCGTCGTGCGGATCCTCGCGCGGGCCGAAGGTCGCGAGCGCGAAGTGCTCCGGAATGCGCATCGGCACGTCCTTCAGCGAATGCACGGCGATGTCGGCGCGGCCTTCGTCGAGGGCGATCTCGAGCTCCTTCACGAACAGGCCCTTGCCGCCCACCTGCGCCAGGGGGCGGTCGAGCACGCGGTCCCCGCGCGTGGTCATGCCCACGATCTCGACCTCGATCGTGGGACGAGCCTCGCGGACAGCCTCCGAAACCATCTCGGTCTGGCGCATCGCGAGGCGGCTTTCGCGCGTGGCGATGCGCAGTCTTGTCTTTGCCGTGCCCATGGGAAGGTCAAGCCTACTACAGTCGTGCGTGCTTTTCTTCGAGGCGGGGCGGGCGCGGTGCGGTAAAATCCCTTTCCGCATCGCAACTGTCGCGTCCCCGCGGGATCGAATGGCCATGACCACCCGCCTGCGCGAAATCCCCTACAACTACACGTCGTTCTCCGATCGCGAGATCGTCATCCGCCTGCTGGGGGAGGACGCCTGGCACGCGCTCGACGAGCTGCGCGAGCAGCGCGTGACCGGCCGCTCGGCGCGCATGCTCTACGAGGTGCTGGGAGACATCTGGGTGGTGCAGCGCAATCCCTATCTCCAGGACGATCTTCTCGACAGCCCGCGTCGCCTGAACATGCTGGTCGGCGCGATGCGCCATCGTCTCGCGGAGATCGACAAGCACCGCGCCGACAAGGCCGAGCCCGATCGTGTCTCCGA
>JADGRS010000127.1 GCA_017880705.1 Burkholderiales bacterium | reverse complement strand
CCGAGGCCGAGCGCGATTTCGAAGGGTTCTGGGCGCGCCTCGCGCGCAGCGAGCTGCTGTGGTCGAAGCCCTTTACGAAGGTGCTCGACGAGTCGAACGCGCCCTTCTTCAAGTGGTTCTACGACGGCGAGCTGAACGCCTCGTACAACTGCCTCGACCGCCATCTGAAGACGCAGCCGAACAAGGTCGCGATCATCTTCGAGGCCGACGACGGCAAGGTGACGAAGGTCACCTACCATGCGCCGCCTGCTGCGCTCGATCGCGAAGGGCGAGGAGATCACGCAGGACATCTCCACGCTCGAGAATCCGCAGATTCTGGATCAGCTCAAGCAAAACCTCTAAGCTGTCGGCACAGCCCCGGGACAAGGGGCGCCTACAGTCGGAGGAAGCGATGCCCAAGTCGAGCCGCAAGGGCCCGCGGCTGGTCGGCCTGTTCCTGCTGGGCTGCCTGTTCTTCAACTATCCGATGCTCGCGGTGGCCAACGCGCGCGCCACCGTGCTCGGCGTGCCGGTGCTCTATGCCTATCTCTTCGCGGCATGGGCTCTGCTCATCGTGCTGGTCGCGTTCATCATGGAGCGCACGGAGTAGACGCCGCGATGCTGCAAAGCTGGGTCGTCGTCTTCGGGTCCTTCGGCTACATCGCGCTGCTCTTCGCGATCGCGTGGTATGCGGACCGGCGCGCGAAGGCGGGGCGTTCGGTCATCTCGAACCCGCTGATCTACAGCCTTTCGCTCGCGGTCTACGCCACGGCGTGGACCTTCTACGGCAGCGTGGGGCGCGCCGCGCACGACGGCGTGGGATTCCTGCCGATCTACATCGGGCCCACGCTCATGATCCTGCTGTGGTGGTTCGTGCTTCGCAAGATGATCCGCGTGTCCAAGCTCGCGCGCATCACGTCGCTCGCGGACTTCGTCGCGTCGCGCTACGGCAAGAGCGCGCTCCTCGGCGGCCTGGTCACGGTGATCGCCGTGATCGGGATCCTTCCCTACATCTCGCTGCAGCTGAAGGCGGTCTCGTCGAGCTTCCAGATCATCTTCCGGTATCCCGAGATCGTGATGCCGGGGAACACCGGAGCGAATCCGATCCTGAAGGTGACCGCTTTCTACGTGGCGTGCTTCATGGCCCTCTTCACCATCGCATTCGGCACGCGGCACGTCGACGTCGGCGAGCGCCACGAGGGGATGGTCGCCGCAATCGCGTTCGAGTCGATCGTGAAGCTGGTCGCGTTCCTCGCGGTGGGCCTCTACGTCACCTTCGGCCTCTTCGACGGATTCGGCGACATCTTCGGCCGCGCGGCGCAACGCGAAGACCTCGCGCGATTGATGACGCCGCTCGCTGCCGAGGGCGCGCTCGCCAACTGGGCGTGGATGACGGTTCTCTCGATGCTCGCCATCGTGTTCCTGCCGCGCCAGTTCCAGGTCGCGGTGATCGAGAACGTCGAGGAGAAGCACCTGAAGACCGCGGTGTGGCTCTTTCCGCTCTACATGCTCGCGATCAACCTCTTCGTGCTGCCCATCGCTTTCGGGGGGCTCCTCGCCTTCCCGCAGGGCGTCGATCCCGACACCTTCGTCCTCACGCTGCCGATGTCGCGGCACATGGAGGGCCTCACGCTCCTCGTCTTCGTGGGCGGCATTTCGGCGGCCACCGGCATGGTGATCGTCGAGACGATCGCGCTCTCGACGATGGTATGCAACGACCTCGTGATGCCGATCCTGCTGCGCTGGAGGCGGCTGAACATCGCGTCGCGCCGCGACTTGACCAGCCTCCTCCTCGAGATCCGGCGGGGCGCGATCGTCGTGATCCTGCTGCTGGGCTACCTCTACTTCGTCGCGGCGGGGGAGGCCTACGCTCTGGTATCCATCGGACTCATATCGTTCGCGGCCGTCGCGCAGTTCGCGCCCGCGTTCCTCGGAGGGCTCTACTGGAAGGGCGGAACGCGCAACGGGGCCCTCGCGGGGCTCTCCGCCGGATTCGCCGTCTGGTTCTACACGCTCCTGCTACCGGCATTCGCGAAGTCGGGCTGGTTCGGCATGACGGTGGTCGAGGAGGGCCTGTTCGGCCTCGCGGCCTTGCGGCCCACCGAGCTCTTCGGCCTCGCGGGCCTCGACCAGATCACGCACGCCATGATCTGGAGCATGATCGCCAACATCGGCGCCTTCGTGAGCGTCTCGCTCACCGGGCGCCAGAGCGCCACGGAGCACAGCCAGGCCACGCTCTTCGTCGACGTCTTCACGCAGACGGGGGAGCGAGGGTCGCTCTGGAGGACGACGACTTCGGCCTCCGCGCTGCAGACGTTGCTCGGGCGATTCCTCGGCCCGACGCGGGCCGCGGAGCTGTTCCTCGCGTACGCCGGGTCGCGCGGGCTCAGGTCGGTGGAGGAGCTCGAGGCGGACGCCGAGCTCCTCAGTTTCGCCGAGCTGCAGCTTGCCGGGACCATCGGGGCGGCCTCGGCCCATGCGATGGTCGCCACCGTCGCGCAGGAGGAGCCGCTCGGCATGGACGAAGTGATGACGATCATCGACGAGGCCTCGCACGTAATCGCCTACAGCCACCAGCTCGAGGAGAAGCAGCAGGAGCTCGAGGCCGCGACGGCGAGCCTGCGCACCGCGAACGAAAGCCTGAAGGAGCTCGACCGTCTCAAGGACGATTTCATATCGACGGTGACGCACGAGCTGCGCACGCCGCTCACCTCCATCCGCGCGTTCTCCGAGATCCTGCACGACAATCCCGACATCGACGCCGCGGAGCGGCATCGCTTCCTCGGCCTCATCATCAAGGAGTCGGAGCGCCTTACGCGCCTCATCAACCAGGTCCTCGACCTGGCCAAGCTCGAGTCGGGCCTCGCCGAATGGCAGAGCTCGAACATCGACCTCGCCGAGATAGTCAACGACGCCGTGGGATCGACGAGCCAGATCTTCAAGGGCCGGGGAGTGAAGGTCGAGGCGCATCTTCCCGCGACGGTGCCGGCGGTGGTGGCGGACCGCGATCGCGTCATGCAGGTGATGCTGAACCTCCTCTCGAACGCGGTGAATTTCAGCCCTTCCGGAACCGGGCGCGTCGTCGTGCGCGTCGAGACCGAGGGAACGGGCGTGCGCATCGACGTCGAGGACAATGGCGTGGGCATCAGCCGCGAGCACCGGGACGTGATCTTCGAGAAGTTCCGCCAGGTCGGCGACACGCTCACGCAGAAACCCGCGGGCACGGGACTCGGGCTCGCGATCTGCCGGCAGATCGTCACGCGCCTTGGAGGCCGGTTGTGGGTCGAGAGCGAGCCCGGGCGAGGCTCGGTATTTTCATTCACGCTGCCGCTCGCGGCGCTGCCCGCCGCGGTGCGGCCGAGGGCCGTCGCATGACCAAGCGCGTGCTCATCGCCGAGGACGAGGAGAGCATCGTCGCGTCGCTGCAATTCCTGATGCGCCAGTGCGGCTTCGAGACACGCGTCGCGCGCAATGGGTACGAGGCGATCGCGAGCCTCGCCGATTTCCGGCCCGACCTGGTCCTCCTCGACGTCATGCTGCCGGGTCGAAGCGGATTGGAGGTGTGCCGCTTCATCCGCGGCGAGTCGGGGCTCGGCGGCGTGCGCATCCTCATGCTCACCGCGAAGGGCGGCTCGGCCGACGAGTCCAAGAGCCGCGAGGCGGGCGTGGACGATTACCTTTCCAAGCCGTTCGCCACCCGCGAGCTGGTCGCGCGGGCGCGCGCTCTCCTGGGGGTCGCGTGCCGATGAACGCGCCCGTACCCACCGTCTTCGTGGTCGACGACGACAACTCGACCCGGGAGCTCCTCGCCTGGCTCATGAAGCGCAACGGCCTCGCGTCCGAAGCATTCCCCGACGCGCGCAGCTTCCTCGAATCTTATGAGACCGAGCGCCCTGGGTGCCTCGTGCTCGACCTCAACATGCCGGGCATGAACGGGCTCGACCTTCAGCAGTACCTGAAGGAGCAGGGCGTGCTGTTGCCGGTGATCTTTCTTTCCGCCGGCGCCGATATTCCGAAGGCGGTTCGCGCCGTGCGCGAGGGAGCCGTCGATTTCATCGAGAAGCCGTTCGATTACAAGCGCGTGGTCGAGCTCGTTCGCCAATGCCTCGATCGCGACCGGGACTTGCGCGCCGGTCGCGCTCGCCGGAAATCGGTGAGCGATCGGCTCGGCCAGTTGACGCAGCGCGAGCACGAGGTTCTCGATCTCGTCGTCGCGGGAAAGCACAACCGCGAGATCGCCGAGGCGCTCGACATCAGCATCAAGACGGTCGAGGCCCACCGCGCGCGCCTCATGGAAAAGCTCGAGGTCGGCTCTCTCGCCGAGCTGGTCCAGGCAGTGGTCGCCGCCGGTTAGGGTTTACCCCAATTGTGGCGTCACCCGGGGGCGGCTAGCATCGGGCGGTCCTCGGGAAAGCCTCCGGACCGAAGGGGCAGCCCAGGCAGAAAAGCAACATTTCCCAAAACGCGCATTGGAGGGGATCCATGGCAACGACGACGATGAACGGCGGGCTTCAAGCGGAAGAGAAGAAGGTCATCTTCGCTTCCTCGCTGGGCACGGTGTTCGAGTGGTACGACTTCTACCTGTACGCCACGCTCGCGCCATTCTTCGCGGCGCTGTTCTTCCCTGCCGGCAACGCCACCGCCGCGCTGCTTTCGGCATTCGCCGCGTATGCGGCGGGCTTCCTGGTTCGACCGTTCGGGGCCCTCGTCTTCGGCCGCATCGGCGACCTCGTGGGGCGCAAGTACACGTTCCTCATCACCATCCTCTTCATGGGCGGCTCGACCTTCCTCGTCGGCCTCCTGCCCAAGTACGAGACCATCGGCTGGCTGGCTCCGATCCTGCTGGTGACGCTGCGCCTCGTCCAGGGCCTGGCCCTCGGCGGCGAGTACGGCGGCGCGGCGACCTACGTGGCCGAGCACGCTCCGGCGGGCAAGCGCGGCTACGACACGAGCTGGATCCAGACCACGGCGACGCTCGGCTTCTTCCTTTCTCTCGCGGTGATCGGCATCTGCCGCTTCAGCGGCGTGATGACCCCGAAGGAATTCGCCGACTGGGGCTGGCGCATCCCGTTCTGGGTCTCGGTGATCCTCCTTATCTACTCGGTCTACATCCGGCTCAAGCTGAACGAGTCGCCGGTGTTCAACAAGATGAAGGCCGAGGGCCGCGGCTCGCACGCGCCGCTCACGGAGAGCTTCCTGCACTATCCGAACAACAAGTTCGTGCTGCTCGCCCTTCTCGGCGCCACCGCGGGCCAGGGCGTCGTGTGGTACACGGGGCAGTTCTACGCGCTCTTCTTCCTCACGATCACGCTGAAGGTCGACGGTCAGACGGCCTACACGCTGATCGCGATCGCGCTGCTCCTGGGAACGCCGTTCTTCGTCGTCTTCGGCGCGCTCTCGGACAAGATCGGCCGGCTGAAGATCATCCTGGCGGGTTGCCTCATCGCGGCGGTCACCTACTTCCCGCTCTTCCAGGGGCTCACCCACTACGTGAATCCGGCGCTCGAGAGCTTCGCGGCGTCGAACGTGGTGACGGTGCAGGCGAAGGATTGCAACTTCCACATCTTCGTGGGCCCGTGGTCCAAGTTCAGCGATTGCGATCGCGCGAAGGACTTCCTCACCAAGTCGGGATTGTCCTTCGCGTCGACCACGCTGCCGCCGGATGCGACCGACAACGTCATCATGAAGATCGGCCCCACCGAGATTAAGGGCTGGAACGAGGCCACCGTGAAGAAGGCGCTGGCCGACCTCAAGTACCCGACCGCGGCCGACAAGAACGCCATCAACTGGCCGATGGCGCTCCTCATCCTCTTCATCATGATGATCTACGTCACCATGGTGTACGGGCCGATCGCGGCGTTCCTGGTGGAGCTGTTCCCCACCAAGATCCGCTACACGTCGATGTCGCTGCCGTATCACATCGGCAACGGGTGGTTCGGGGGCATGCTGCCGTTGCTCGCGACCGCGATGGTCGCGGCTTCGGGCGACATCTACTACGGCCTCTGGTACCCGATCATCGTGGCCCTCATGACGGTGGTGATCGGCGCGATATTCCTGCGCGACAACAAGGACCGCGACATCTACCAATAGAGGTTTCGGACGACTGGCCCCGCCGATCTGTTCGGCGGGGCTTTTTTTTCGACGCAATTTATTTGGCACAATGCGGGATGCTCCTGCGCTACTTCACCCGCGAGATCCTGGCTTCAAGCTTCCTCGTGCTCGCGGCGCTGCTCGCGCTCTTCGGATTCTTCGACCTGATCCGCGAGCTCGACGATCTCGGGCGCGGCACCTACCGCATCAACGCGATGCTCGCCTACGTGGCGCTCACGCTCCCTTCCCATGCCTACGTGCTGCTTCCCGCGGCCGGGCTCATCGGAACGCTCTTCGCCCTCGCGCGCATGTCGGAGCATTCGGAAATCACCGTAATGCGCGCATCGGGGCTTTCGCTGCGCCAGCTGGCGATGCACGTTTCGGTCGCGGGCCTCGCGATCGCGCTCCTCACGGCCGCATTCGGCGAGCTCGTCACGCCGTACACCGAGGAGGCCGCGAAGGGCCTGCGCCTTAAGGCGACGAGCTCCATCGTCGCGCGCGAGTTCCGCTCCGGCTTCTGGGTGAAGGACGACCGCAGCTTCGTGAACATCCAGGACGTGACCGCGGACACACAGCTCCTCAACCTGCGCATCTACGAGTTCGACCCGACGTTTCGCCTCACGGCGATCAGCCGCGCCGAGAAGGGCACCTATGCGGGTCCCAACAAGTGGGATCTCTCGAACGTCGAGCTCACTCGCTTTGAGGGAGACAGGGCGGTACTGCAGAGGATCGCGCATGCGACCTGGAGCTCGGTGCTCACGCCCGACATCCTTTCGGTTCTTAAGATCGTTCCCGAGCGCATGTCGGCGCTCAACCTGCGCGCGTACATCGACCACCTGCGCGAGAACCGCCAGAAGTCCACACGCTACGAGATCGCTTTCTGGAGCAAGATCTTCAGCCCGGCCGCCGCGGTCGTGATGATGATTCTCGCGATTCCGTTCGCGCTCACGTCGGCGCGCGCGGGCGGCGTGGGCGCGAAAATCGTGCTCGGCATCCTCATCGGGCTCTCGTTCTATTTTGCGAGCCGCCTCTTCGCGCACGTGGGGCTGCTCAACGACTGGCCCGCGCTCCTTTCCGCGGGCGCGCCGGTGCTCATCACCGCGCTGGTCGCCACGGCGCTACTGGTTCGCGCCGAACAGCGCTAGCCGTTGCCGCGCTTCGCATCGACGAGCGCGGTGCCCGCGAGGCGATCGTGGAGGAATTGGCGCTCGGGATCGAAAAGCGCCCACGCGAAGCCGAGCCCCAGCGCCGCCAGGCCCAGGAGGGCGAGCACGTAGCGATGGATCGCACGGGCAGTCCCGAGCGCAGCGCCATCGGCGCGGACCACGCGGATGCCCCACGTCTTCATGGGGAGCGTCTGCCCGCTGCGCGTCCAGAACCACACGAGGTACGCGCCCGCGACGACCACGATCCACGCCTGCAGGAGGTGACGGCGCCAGCCGTGCGTCGAATCGCCGAAGAACGCGATGAAGGGCCAGGTCGCGATGAAGACCAGGGCGATCAGCAGCAGCGAGTCATAGAGCGCGCTCCCGAGCCGGCGCAAGATCGACGGAGCGGTCGGCAGGCGCTGAAACGTCACCGGGGAGACGGTCGTGCGCGGCCTTCGTGGTCCTGGCGCTCGCGCAGCCAGCGCTCGCGCAGCTCGTGCTGCTTCTCCGGCGGGAGCCTCCTCAGCCCCTGGAACGTCTCGCGCGCGGCGCGGCGCTGCTCCGGCGTCATCGCGGCCCAGTCGCGAATGCGCTCGTTGAAGCGCTCCTTCTGGATCGGCTGCAGCGAGGGATAGCGCCGCGCCGAGGCGATGAGGCGCTCCTGCTGGAAGCCGGGCAGGCGCGCCCAGTCCTGGGCGAGGGGGCCGAGGATGCGACGTTCATCGGGAGACAGGCGCGTCCACGGAGTCTGCGGCGTGCTCGGATCGTAGGCGTGCGCCGCCGTGGCAATTCCCAAGGCGAGCACCAGCGTGACGAGGATCAGCGCTGCGAGCTTAGCCACGCGCGGAAGTCCTGGTCGAGGAAGGCATCCGGGGGCAACTCCTGGGTCAGGAGCTGCGCGTCGAGCTCGCCCACATCCCTCTCCTGCATGGACTTCACGCCGAGCGTCGTGATGAGCGCCAGGATCGGCAGCAACAGCAACGCG
>JADGRS010000126.1 GCA_017880705.1 Burkholderiales bacterium | reverse complement strand
ACGCGCGTGACGTGCTGCTGCGCTCCAACGGGATCACGCGCCGTTGGGGCGGCGTGGTCGCGGTGAACGAGGTCTCGATCGATCTTGCGCGCGGCGAGGTGCACGCGCTGATCGGCACCAACGGCGCGGGCAAGTCCACCCTCCTGAACGTGCTCTCGGGGGAGATTCCCGCCTCCTCGGGAACGGTGGAGCTCCTCGGCGCCGACGTGACGCGCTGGTCGCAGCCGCGCCGCGCGCGCGCGGGCCTGGGGCGCAGCTACCAGCGCGCCACGATCTTTCCGCAATTCACGGTGCTCGAGAATTGCCGCCTCGCGGCGCAGGCGCGCGACCAGCAGCCGTGGCGATGGTGGTCCGATGCGTCGCGGGGCGAAGGCTGCATCGAGGCGGCGCGACGGGCCGCGTCCCGCGTGGGGCTCGACCGCGCGCTCGATCGCGAGGCGGGCCTGCTCTCCCATGGCGAGAAGCGCCAGCTCGAGATCGCGATGTGCCTCGCCACCGATCCGCAGGTGCTGCTGCTCGACGAGCCTCTCGCGGGCATGGGCGCCGAGGAGAGCGAACGCATGCTGTCCCTCGTCGAGGCGCTCCGCGACGGCCACGCGATCCTCCTCGTCGAGCACGACATGGGGGCGGTCTTCCGCATCGCCGATCGCATCACGGTGATGGTCGACGGGGCAGTGATCGCATCGGGCGAGCCTCGCGCCGTTCGCGCCAATGCCGAAGTCCAATCCGCATACCTGGGAGGCCCGGCGTGAGCGCGGCGCAAGCTCTCATCGACGCGACCGCGGTGCACGCGTGGTACGGATCGAGCCACGTCCTGCACGGGATCGACTTCTCGCTCGCGCGCGGCGAGACCGTCGGATTGCTCGGCCACAACGGCATGGGCAAGTCCACCCTCATCCGCACGCTCCTCGGCCACGTGCGCGAGCGCAAGGGGCGCATCGCCGTGCGCGGGCGCGACGTTTCGCGCGCGCGCCCGCACGAAGTCGCGCGGCTCGGCGTGGCGTACGTGCCCGAAGGGCGCGGCATCTTTCCCAATCTGACCGTGCGCGAGAACCTCGTGATGGCCGCGCGCCCCGGGCGCGACGGGCGCGTCGAGTGGACGCTCGATCGCGTGCTCTCGACGTTCCCGCGCCTGCGCGAGCGCGTCTCCCATCGCGGATCGCAGCTCTCGGGCGGCGAGCAGCAGATGCTCTCCATCGGGCGCGCGCTCATGACGCATCCCGACGCGATCGTGCTCGACGAGGCGACCGAGGGGCTCGCGCCGCTGGTCGTCGCCGAGGTGTGGCGGGTGATCGGCGAGGTCCGCGCGGCGGGGATGGCCACGCTCATCGTCGATCGCGATTACCGCCGCGTCGCCGCGAGCTCCGACCGCATCGTCGTGCTGCAGAAGGGGCGGGTGGCGCTCTCCGGAAATTCGCGCGAGCTCCTCGCGGGCCCGGCGCTCGCCTCGCTCCTGGGAGTGTGAACGTGGCCTCCGCGCAGGTCGGAATCGTCGGCGCGGGCCCCGCGGGCCTGCTGCTGTCCCATCTGCTCCATCTGGCGGGAATCGAATCGGTGGTGATCGAGACCCGCAGCCGCGAGGAGGTCGCGGGCCCCATCCGCGCCGGCGTGCTCGAGCAGGGAACCGTCGATCTCCTGGTGCAGGCCGGGGTCGGCGAGCGCCTGATGCGCGAAGCGTTCTTCCATCGCGGCGTCTACCTGCGCTTCGATGGGCGCACGTGCCACGTCGACATGCAGGAGCTCACCGGGGGCAAGCGCGTCACCGTCTACGCGCAGCACGAGGTGATCCGCGACCTGGTGAAGGCGCGTCTCGATGCGGGTGGGGCGATCGAGTTCGGCGCGAGCGACGTGCGCGTGGCGGGCGACGGCGCGGCGATCGAGTATGCCCTCGGCGGCGTTTCGCATCGGCTGCGCTGCGAGTTCGTCGCGGGCTGCGACGGCTCCCATGGCGTATCGCGCCGTTCGATCCCCGCGGGCGTGCTCGCGCGCCACGAGCGGGTGTATCCCTTCGGCTGGTTCGGCATCCTGGTGGAGGCGCCGCCCTCGTCGGACGAGCTCATCTACGCGACCCACGATCGCGGCTTCGCGCTGGTGAGCACGCGTTCGCCGACGCTGCAGCGCATGTACCTCCAGTGCGATCCGCTGGACGATGTCGCCCAGTGGTCCGACGACCGGATCTGGTCGGAGCTGCGCGCGCGCCTCGCGACGCGCGACGGATGGGAGCCGAAGGAAGGCCGCATCACGCAGAAGGTGATCGTGGGGATGCGCAGCGTCGTGGTCGAGCCGATGCGCCACGGACGGATCTTCCTCGCGGGCGACGCGGCCCACATCGTGCCGCCCACGGGCGCGAAGGGCCTCAACCTCGCCGCGGCCGACGTGCGGGTGCTCGCGCGCGCGTTCGAGCGCCACTTCACCGCGGGCGACAGCGCGGGCCTCGATCGCTATTCGGAGACGTGCCTGCGGCGCGTCTGGAAGGGCCAGCGCTTCTCGTACTGGCTCACGACGCTGCTGCATCGCTCCGACGTCGACACGTCCTTCGACCGCCGCCGCCAGCTTGCCGAGCTTGACTACCTCACCACCTCCCGTGCCGCCGCGACTTCCTTCGCCGAAAACTACGTCGGTTTGCCTTTCGAGGAGTGAAATTGGTGTCAGGTACGAATTTCGGCGAAATTCGTACCTGACACCAATTTCACTTCGGGAAGATCAGGCAGCTGCTGGTGCCATGGGAGAGGAGCTTGCCGGCGGCGTCGGTGAGCCTGCCTTCGCAGTAGGCGACGCGGCGGCCGCCCTGGATCACCGTGCCCTCGGCGCGCACTTCGCCGGTCTCGAGGGTGATCGGGCGCAGGTAGTTGATGCGGATGTCGAGCGTGGTGTGGCGATTGCTCTCGTCGATGGAGGACATCGCGGCGAGCGCCATGGCGGTGTCGAGGATCGAGGCCGCCCAGCCGCCATGGACGGTGCCGAGGAGATTGAACGAGCGCAGGTCCGGATTTCCGACGAGCACGACGCGGCCCGCGCTCACCTCGGTGATGCGGAAGCCGAGCGTGTCGCCGATCGGGACCTGCGGATACTCGCCGGAGACGATGCGCTGCAGGTAGTCGAGCCCGGTCCCGGTGCGCTCGGGAGGCAGCCGCATGTCGCGTCGAGCGCTCATACGATTCCCTCGAGCAGCTGCACCTCGACGCTCGCGCCGGGCTCCACGTTGCCGGTCGCGTCGCCAAGGATGATGAAGCAGTTCGCGTCGCTCATCGACTTCAGGATTCCCGATCCCTGCTCGCCCGTGGGCTTCACCTCGAGCGTGCCGTCGGCCGCGCGCGTGAGCACGCCGCGCTGGAACTCGGTGCGCCCGGGCGCTTTCTTCAACCGCGACGTGCACGTCGCGCGGAAAGTCGGCACGGGCTCGACGGGATCGGCGCCCATCAGCACCAGGAGCGCGTCGCGCACGAACTGGTAGAACGTCACCATCACGGAGACCGGATTTCCCGGCAGGCCGAAGAAATGCGCCGCGCCGATTCTGCCGTACGCGAGCGGGCGCCCGGGCTTCATCGCGATCTTCCAGAAGACGACCTCGCCGAGCTCATCCAGCATCGCCTTCACGAAATCGGCCTCGCCGACCGAGACGCCGCCGCTCGTGATCACCACATCGGCGTTGGCCGACGCCTGCGCGAAGGCGCTCTCGAGAAGCTTCGGATCGTCGCGCACCACGCCCATGTCGAGCGCGTCGCAGCCCAGGCGCGTGAGCATGCCGTGGATCGTGTAGCGGTTGGAGTCGTAGATCTCGCCTTCGCCCAGCGCGGTGCCCACGGACTTCAGCTCGTCGCCCGTGGAGAAGAACGCGACGCGCAACGGCCGGTACACCGCGACCTCGCCGACGCCGAGGGATGCGATGAGCCCGAGCTCCGCGGGCCGCACGATCCGGCCCTTGGCGAGCGCGACCGACCCGGCCTTCAGGTCCTCGCCCGCTTCGCGCACGTTCTGTCCGGTCTTCTGTCCGGGCGCGAAGGCGATCGACTTCCCCGACG
Source organism: Burkholderiales bacterium (assembly GCA_017880705.1). Taxonomy (GTDB): domain Bacteria; phylum Pseudomonadota; class Gammaproteobacteria; order Burkholderiales; family Usitatibacteraceae; genus Usitatibacter. The sequence continues at coordinate 4,209 of JADGRS010000126.1, read as the reverse complement.
CCTTCGCGCGCTCCTGCATGACCACCGTGTCGGCGCCCTCCGGCACCACCCCGCCCGTCATGATGCGCACGCACTCGCCCTTGCCGACCTTGCCCGCGAAGGGGCGTCCCGCGAACGACGCGCCGATCTGCGTGAGCGTCGCCTCGGCATCGGCCGAAAGATCGGCGCCGCGCATCGCCCAGCCGTCCATCGCGGAATTGCGGTGCGCCGGCACGTCCACCGGCGAGCGCACGTCCTCGGCGAGGACCCGGCCCAGCGCCGTGCGCACCGGGACCCGCAGCGTGCCCTGCACCGGTGCTAGGAACTGGTGGATGAAGGCGCGCGCCTTCGCCACCGGCATCGAGTTCGGATCGTAGTCGTCGGCGCAGGACGCCTGGGTGATCGTGAGTGCGGGAGTATTCATGCGGTGTGCAGCCAGATCGTCTTCAGAGGCGAGATTCTACCGTTCCGGTCGATCGAGAGGAGCGTCACATCGCGGATCACGTCGCCGAGCTCGCCGCCGAATGCGCCTTCGGCTTCGCCCATCGCGGCCTCCAGGCGATCGAAGTCGGCGTATCGCGCGAGAGTGATGTGGGGCTCGTAGGGAAGGTCGCGGCGAAGGTGGGGCGCGAGCGAGCGCGTGTAGAGCTTGTCGTGGAGCGCCGCGATCGACGCCGCGCCGCGCGAGGCCATGAAGAGCAGGAATTCGTTGCCATGCATGCGGACGTGGCGGAACGTGACCGGAATCGGCGGCCAGCGCGAGACGACGCGCTGCACGTGGGTCTCGACCTGCAGGCGTTTCAGCGCCGTCGCGAACGGGAAGACCAGCGTGAGGTGCGCGGCGATGTCCCCCGACGCGGGATCGTGCCGCGCGCGAAACGCTTCGATGCGCTCGATGCCTTCGAACTGCGGGAGCCACGCGACGGCGAAGCGCGGCAGCGGCGGGCGCGGGGAGCGCAGTGCCGCGGGCATCGGCCTATGGGCGCGGCTCGAGGCTCGCGAGCTCCTCGCGGGTGTTGATGTTGAGGAACGCGTCGGCCTTGTCGTCGAAGGGCACCTCGACCACCTTGAGCGCCGCATACCAGCGGTCGATCTTGCGCTGCCCGCCCGCGAGGAACTGGGTGAGCGAAGGGTGGACTTCGCGCCGCATGAGGCTGAACACCGGGTGGGCCTGGTCGCCGGTTTTCGCCACCGCGAGGTCGGCACCCTCGCGCTCGAGCGCGGCGCGAAGGCGCGCGACGAGATCGGCCGGCAGGAACGGCGAATCGCACGGCACCGTCACCACGAGATCGCCGGAGGCGTGCGCGAGGCCGCGTTCGAATCCGGCGAGAGGACCCGCGAAGCCCTCGATCTCGTCGGCGATGACGCGATAGCCGAACTGCGCATACGCCTCGGCATTGCGGTTCGCGTTGATGAGGATCTCGTCGACTTGCCTCGCGAGACGCTCGATGGCGTGGGCGACCATGGGCTTGCCGCGAAAGGGCTGCAGCCCCTTGTCGACGCCGCCCATGCGGCTGCCTTGCCCGCCCGCGAGTACCACGCCCGTGACCCTAGGCATGGTCGAATGCCTGCATCGGCGCCCAAGGCGGGCGCTCGTCGGGGAAGGAATTCACCGTCGGTGCGCGATCCACGGGCGTCACGAACAGCGCGAGCGGCAGGTGCATCTCGTCGGCCCAGTTGCCGTGCTGCGATTCGAACGCGAGGCGCGTGCCGCAATTCGTGCAGAACTTGCGCCGCGTGCCCTTCGACGATTCGTAGTCGCGCACCAGCTCCGCGCCTTTCACGAGGCGGACCTGCGCGCGCTTGAAGCCGATCCATGTGACGACTCCGGCGGCGTGGGTCGTGCGGCAGCTCCAGCAATAGCAGTGCGCGCAGAATCGCGAGGGAAACGCGACCTCGATCTCGACGCCCCCGCAATGGCAGCGCGCGGTTGCCTTCTCAGGCATGGCCCTCTCCCACGGCGGGAGCCTGCAACGGGGCGTGGGCGGGCGGCGCTTTCACCAGGCGTTGCGCGCCGGTGAAGAGGAGGTAGTGCTTCCCCACCGCGCGCCCGATCATCGTGATGCCGACCCGAGTCGCGACCTCGTGCCCCATCTTCGTGAGCCCCGAGCGCGACACGAGCACCGGAATGCCCATCTGCGCGGCCTTGATCACCATCTCGGAGGTGAGGCGTCCCGTCGTGTAGAAGATCTTGTCGGCGCCGTCGATGCCTTCGAGCCACATCCATCCTGCGATCGCGTCGACCGCATTGTGGCGTCCCACGTCCTCGACGAAGGTGAGCACCTCGGAGCCTTTCGCGAGAGCGCAGCCATGCACCGCGCCCGCCTGCTTGTAGATCGACTCGTGCAGGCGCATCGCGTTGAGGAGCCCGAAGAGCGTCGCCTCGTCGAAGCGCATCGCGTCGTCGAGGTGGATCGACTCGATGTCCGCCATGAGATCGCCGAACACCGTGCCTTGCCCGCAGCCCGTCGTGGCGGTGCGCTTCTCGGTCTTCCTGTCGAGGTCCACGAGGCCGTTGCGCGTGGTGACCGCGACCGCGTTCACCTCCCAGTCGACCTGCACCGAGACGATCTCCTCGATCGAGTCGACCAGGCGCTGGTTGCGCAGGAATCCGATCGCGAGGGCTTCGGGCGCGGCGCCGAGCGTCATGAGCGTCACGAGCTCGCGCTTGTCGACGTAGAGGGTGAGGGGATGCTCGCCCGCGATGGGCGTCGGCACCAGCGCGCCCGTCTCGTCGCGCGCCTCGACGGTGTAGGTGGCCGGGCGCGCGTGGTGCGTGAGGAGCGGTTTGTAGCCCAAGCGTCAACCGCCGATGAACGACATCTCGACCTTGCGCGACTTCGCCGACTCGGCGGTGCGGATCTCGGAATAGCGGTCGTCGCGGCCCTGCCAGATGGCGCTCACCGCGGCCGCGATCGCAGCGTCGTCGCTGCCGTCGCGCAGCAGCCGCTTCAGGTCGTAGCCGCGCTGCGCGAAGAGGCATGTGTAGACCTGGCCGTCGGTCGACAGGCGCGCGCGCGTGCACGTCGAGCAGAAAGCCCGCGTGACCGAGGAGATCGCGCCGATCTCGCCGGAGCCGTCGCGGTAGCGCCAGCGCTGGGCCACCTCGCCCCCGTAGTTGGCTCCTGCCGGGTCGAGCGGAAATTGCGCCGAGACGCGCCGCACGACCTCCTCGGAGGCAATCACATCGTCCATGCGCCAGCCGTTGGTCGAGCCGACATCCATGAACTCGATGAAGCGCACGATGTGTCCGGTCCCGCGGAAGTGCCGCGCCATGTCGACCACCTGGTGGTCGTTCACGCCGCGCTTCACCACCATGTTCACCTTGATCGGCGCGAGGCCCGCCGCCGCCGCCGCCTCGATGCCTTCGAGCACCTTCGCGACCGGAAAGTCGGCGTCGTTCATCGCGCGGAATGTCGCGTCGTCCAGGGAATCGAGGCTCACGGTGATGCGGTCGAGGCCCGCGGCACGCAGCGCAGCGGCCTGCGCCTTCAGTGCCGAGCCATTGGTGGTGAGCGTGAGGTCGATGTCCGGAAGCGCTTCGCGCAGCATCGCGACCAGGCGCTCGATGCCCTTGCGCAGCAGCGGCTCGCCGCCCGTGAGGCGGATCTTCTGCGTGCCGAGATCGCGAAAGAGGCGGGCGACGCGCACGATCTCCTCGAAGGAAAGGACCTCGGCGTGCGGCAGGAACCGGTAGTCCGCGTCGAACACGTCCTTCGGCATGCAATAGGTGCAACGGAAATTGCAGCGGTCCGTGACCGAGATGCGCAGGTCGTGCAGGCCCCGGCCGCGCGCATCGGCAAGCGCGGCCCCGGCGATCACGGGCTTCGCGGCGGGGATCGGCAGCGCGCCGCGCGCCTCGTGCAGCGGGATGACTGTTTTCGGCCTGGCACTCTTCGACATGGCACCGATAGTATAGTCATCCCATGGTCGAGAAACCCACGCGCAAGCTCTCCGTGATCCTGTCCCGGGAGACGGTGGAGAGCCGCTGGGAGGACCATCGCTGGCACCTCCTCGGCGCCGTTCCCGACGTGGGCGGCGCGCCTCGCGTGATCGTCGAGACGCGCGAGACGTTGCAGCGCATCTTTCCGGGCTTCGAGGTGACGCTGCATCGCGACGAGGCCGAGGGCTATTACCTCAACGCGTCGAGCGGCGCGCCGAGCGTCTTCGTGTCGATCCGCCGCGACGACGGAAGCGAGGACCCGTATCCCTTCCAGGCCACGCTGTCCT
>JADGRS010000489.1 GCA_017880705.1 Burkholderiales bacterium | reverse complement strand
GCACCTCGGGCCCGACCTCGAACGCCGTGGGGCCGATGGTGGGCCCCATCCACGCGATGACCTCGCGAGGATCGACGCCGAGCGAGGACACCGCGTTCTCGATCACGCCCGCCGCCATCCCGCGCCAGCCGGCGTGGGCGACGCCGACGCGCGTGCCGCCGCGGTCGGCCACGAAGAGCGGCATGCAGTCGGCGGTGAGGACGACGCCCACCGTGCCGGGCTTTCCCGTCACCGCGCCATCGGCGGTCGCGACGTCGAGATCCCCGATCGCGTCGAGATCGCAGACCGCCGTGCCGTGCACCTGCGCCATCCAGCGGGGCATCGAGGGAAGATGATCGCGCACGACCCGGCGGTTGCTCGCGACGTCGCGCGGATCGTCTCCGCCGCGCGTGCCGAGGTTCAACGAGGCGTACTCACCCGCGCTCACGCCGCCATGGCGCGTCGTGACGAACGCGCGCACGCGGGCGGGCGCGGGCCAATCGGGCGTGATCCACTCGCGCGGAATCATCGCCGCAGGCTCTCGAGGAGCGCACGAAAATCCTCGGGCAACGGCGCCTCGAACGATTGCGGCGCGCCGCTGCGCGGGTGGACGAAGGCGAGCTTCCACGCGTGCAGCGCCTGCCGCGCGAAGGAAACGCCTTCGCTGCGCTTCGCATAGACGGGATCGCCCTCGAGGGGATGGCCGATCGATGCGAGATGGACGCGAATCTGGTGGGTGCGCCCGGTCTCGAGGTCGCATTCGAGAAGCGTGTGCGACGGAAAGGATTCGCGCACGCGGTAGTGAGTGATCGCGGCCTTGCCGCCGGCGACGATCGCCATGCGCGTGCGGTGGACGGGATGCCGGCCGATCGGCGCGTCGACCTTTCCCGGCGTGGCGATCTTCCCGCGCGCGAGGGCGAGGTAGGTGCGCTTCACGGTCCGCGCCTGGAGCTGGCGCACGAGCGCGAGCTGCGCGGGCTCGTTCTTCGCGACCACGAGCAGGCCGCTCGTGTCCTTGTCGAGGCGGTGCACGATCCCCGCGCGCGCGAGCTTCTCGAGCGCGGGGGCGTGGTGAAGGAGCGCGTTCAGCATCGTCCCCACCCAATTGCCGCTTCCCGGATGCACCACGAGTCCCGCGGGTTTGTTCACGACGAGCACGTCGTCGTCCTCGTGGACGATTTCGAGAGCGATCGCCTCGGGGCCGTAGGCCGATTCCTCGACGCGCGGCGCGAGCGCGACCTCGACCACCTCGCCGCTCTTCAGCTTGCGCTTCGCGGGGACCTGCGCGCCGTCGACGCGGACATGGCCTTCCTCGATGAGGCGGGCGAGCCGCGTGCGCGACTCCTGCGGAAGGAGCTTCGCGAGGGCCTGGTCGAGCCGCATTCCCGCGAGCCCCGTCGGAATCGTGACTTTCAGCTCGCGGGAAGGCGCCTCGGTCGCGCTATAATTCGTGCTTCGCGAAACGGGATTCACCATGAATCGAAGTGTAACGGCATTGGCAGCCCTCCTCCTTGCGTGCGCGCTCGCCGGATGCAGCTTTTTCGCCTCGAAGATCGATCCCAAGAAGGATTGGCAGGCCGCGGACTTCTACAAGGCCGCGAAGGAGCAGTTCGACTCGCAGAACTGGGACGCCGCGATCAAGACCTACGACGAGCTCGAGGCGAAGTTCCCGTTCGGCCGCTTCGCGCAGCAGGCGCAGATCGAGGTGGCCTACGCGTACTACAAGCAGGGCGAGATCGCCCAGTCGGTCACCGCGCTCGAGAAGTTCGTGAAGCTGCACCCGAACCACCCGAACGTCGACTACGCGCTCTATCTCAAGGCCCTCTGCAACTTCAAGGAAGACCTCGGGCCTTTCTCGCGGCTCGTCACCCAGGACCTCGCCGACCGCGACCCCAAGGCCGCGCGCGAGTCCTTCGAAGGCTTCAAGGACCTCGTCACGCGCTTTCCCGAAAGCCGCTACGCGGCGGATTCCCGCGAGCGCATGGCCTATCTCGTGGAAGCCCTCGCGCGCCACGAGGTGCGCGTCGCGCGCTACTACCTCTCGCGCGGCGCCTATCTCGCCGCCGCCAACCGCGCTCAGGATGCGATCGTGCGCTTTCCCAACTCCCCCACCCACCGCGAATCGCTCGACATCATGGTCGAGGCCTACGACCGCATGGGGATGAAGGAGCTTCGCGACGACTCCAAGCGCGTCCTCGTGAAGAACTTCCCCGAGGATCCGCTGGGGCAGAGCGGCAAGAACCGCGGCGGCTCGTGGTGGAAGTTCTGGCAGTAGCCGGAGCGTCGTCATTCTCGCGGAGGCGGGAATCCGGAGTTACCCCTCGGCTATCGCCTCATTGAAGTGGGGGTGAAGCTCGACCCGGCGACCTCGACCTTTCGAAGGGGAGAGAGCTCGCTACTTACGATAGCGCTCGAATTTCCTTGAGCTCTTCTCCTGTGCGATGAGCGGGGCACCCCCTCTCGATCTTCACCCCAGCACTTCAATGAGGCTCGTAGGCCGAGGTCAGCCGTGCCCATTGCGCGCAGGCCCATGCATCAAATATCAGTGTTCTCTTTGATGCTCCTCGCATCACCGCCAATGGATCACTGGCAGCCCCCTGGCGCGGGCTGCAGATCCTGAACGCGTCGCGCATCGCCGTTCTTCTGGGCGAATCAACTTAAAACCTTGGGGATCGTCGCC
>JADGRS010000488.1 GCA_017880705.1 Burkholderiales bacterium | reverse complement strand
TGACCTTCCCACAGCGGGTGGTCGGTTCGCGGTCCCGCCGGCGCAGGTGGGTGACGGCGGCCGCGCTGGCGCAAGATTGCATCTCTTCACCCGTCTGGGAGATTGGAAATGAGAAGCCTCAAGGAGACGCTGAGCGCGGTGCGGGATATCGAGCATCAAATGGGACCGTCCTCCGAGGTGAAGCGGCTCGCGGAGGCCGTCGCAGAGGCGCTGCAGGAGATCGAGCGGCGGCTCGAAGGTCTCGAGAACGCGACCGGAACAGCCCGCCGCTGAAACGCGGCGGGACCACAGCATCCCGCACCTCAAGCCGCAGGCGATATCACCCTCAGCGCGATGTCACGGTCACGAGCCACTGCCCGTTCTCGCAGTGGCGCGAGCTCTGCGGCGTGCCGGACACGTTGCTCTTCGCGAGCGAGACCACGGCATTGGACTCGCACGCATCGCGAGGGGAGCTCTCCCAGTTGCACACGAGGTTCGAGCCGTCGTCGTTGAGCCGGTTCTTCCAGCAGTAGTAGGAGCCGCTCGAGGCGACGGCGGTGGGCTGCGGTTTGAGCAAGGTCGGCGTGCCGGCGCATCCGGCGAGGGCGAGAAGGCAGGCAGCGGCGACGGCGGGGGCGATTTTCATTCGGGGTCTCCTGGGTCTTGATCGAGGTTGCAACTGCTTTTGCCGCGAGAGGCGTAAGAAGTTCCGCTCCCGGCAAAGCTCCCTCGTTTGGACGGAGGCACGGTCAAGATTGGATTCACTATGTAGAATGCCGCCATGGGACTCTCCTCGCTCGCGCCGCGCCCCGCCGTCGATTCCTTCGCGTTGAAGGCCGACGCTGCTTCCTTCTGGAAGCGCGGCTACCTCGTCCTGCGCGACGCCTTCGCGAAGGAAGAGATGGCGATCCTGAAGGAGATCGTCATGCGCCATGCGGCGATGAACGCCCACGCCGCGCGCGCGATCGAGCGCAGCGCCGGCGATACCCGCCCGTCGTTCGAGTCGATCTTCGTGTGGAACGACACGGCCGGCGGCGACGCCTTCGCGAAGGCCACGCGCTCGTACAAGATCTTCGACCGGCTCGAGGCGATTTTCGGCGACGCGGTCTACGTCTATCACAACAAGGTCGCGCTCAAGTATCCGGGGGTCGTGGGGTTCTCGCATCACCAGGACTATGCCTACTGGTACGACATGGGATGCCTCTATCCCGACATGGCGACGGCTTTCATCGCGATCGACCGCGCCACGCTCGCCAACGGCTGCCTCAAGCTCGTCGAAGGCTCGCACAAGCTGGGCCGCCTGAACCACGTGCAGCGCGACGGCATCTCCGACAGCGGCGTTGATCCGGAGCGGCTGGACCAGGTCCTCAGGGCCTTGCCCGAGGTGCCGATCGAGCTCGAGATCGGCGATGTCGTCATCTTTCACTGCAACACGCTGCACGCGTCCGACGACAACCATTCGAGCGAATCGCGCATCGGCCTGCTTGGCTGCTACAACACCAAGCACAACGACCCGTACAAGTCGGCGCACGGCCATCCGGGCTGGCATCCCCAGGAGAGCATCGCCGAGGCGATCACAGCGGACGATCTCGACAGCCTGCCCGACTTCTCCTACCGGTGGACGGCCGGGGACGCGACGCGGTAGCGGGCGCGCGGTCCCCTCAAGTGAGTTAATATCACTTGATATCAATTCGCTTCGAAGGCCGGCAGTGCCCGCCGATCCCCTGCGCAACTTCGGCTTTCTCCTGCGGGAAGTCTCGAGCCTCTCGGCGCTCAACTTCGAGCGCCACGCCATCGACCTGGGGCTCACGCTCCCGCAGTGCAAGATCCTGACTTACCTCCAGCGCAGCGACGGGATCTCGCAGGCGAAGCTCGCCGAGCTCACCGACATGGATCCGATGACGCTCGCGCGCACGCTCGAGCGCATGGAAGCCGACGGCTGGATCAAGCGCAGCGCCGATCCGGCCGACCGCCGCGCCCGCAAGGTATGCCTCAAGCCTCCGGCGGCGGCGCTGCTGCAGCAGATCTGGCGCGTGGCGGACAAGGGCCGCGCCGATGCGATGGCGGGCCTCACCGCGGGCGATCGCACGCAGTTGATGAGCCTCCTCGAGCGCGTGCGGTGCAATCTCAACTCGGCGCTGCGCGCCGCGGCCAAGGAAACGTAACGTGCTCGTCGATATCGTCCGCGTCGCGCTGCAGCGCCCCTACACCTTCGTGGTGATGGCGCTCCTCCTGCTCATCATCGGTCCGCTGGCCGCGATGCGCACGCCGACCGACATCTTCCCCGACATCCGCATCCCGGTGATCGCGGTGGCGTGGCAATACACGGGCCTGCCGCCGGAGCAGATGGCGGGGCGCATCACGACGCTCTTCCAGCGCGCGCTCACCACGACCGTGAACGACATCGAGCACATCGAGGCGAACTCCTACGCGGGAATCGCGGTCGTGAAGGTGTTCTTCCAGCCGGGCGTGAACGTCGCCGTCGCGAACGCGCAGGTGACCGCCATCTGCCAGGTCGTCGTGCGGCAGATGCCCCCGGGAATCACGCCGCCGCTCATCCTCAACTACAACGCTTCCACGGTTCCGATCATCCAGCTCGCGCTCTCGGGGAAGGGCCTGTCGGAGCAGAACCTCTTCGACCTCGGCGTGACGTCGGTGCGCACGCCCCTGGTGAACGTGCC
>JADGRS010000487.1 GCA_017880705.1 Burkholderiales bacterium | reverse complement strand
CCGATCTCCGCGAGGGTTGCTGTGACGAGCTCACCGAGGGCGGCTTCCTCGGCCTCTGGGGAATCCTGGAGAGGCATGCGACAGTCACTCACGCGCGCGCCCAGCGAGGCGCAGCGCCTCAGCACTGCCGCAGCGACTGAACCGCCGGCCCCAGCTTCGTCGGTCTCGCCATCCGCGCGCGCGAGCATGATCGAGACGCCCTCAAGGAGGCGCTCGCGCAGTAGCGGCGATGGGGTCGAGCTCAACTTGCGCGCCCGAACGGGTCGCTCTCGAGCACCGGCGAGGCCACCGCTTCACCCTTCAGCTCGAAGTACATAACCGCTGCGGCGAGCGCCGCGAAGGGCGCGGTGAGGACGCCGAGAACAACCGTCACGACGATCCCCACGCCGGTGCCGGCCGCGTTCGCGGCGACCTCGATCGCGGCGGCGATGATCGCGATCAGCACGTCGAGGATGAAGATCACCCCGAAGACCTGCCAGCCGTTGCCGCGCACGAGCTCGCGGCTGCGTCCCAATGCCTGCAGGCCGGGCGGGCGCTCGATCACCACGACCGGCGCCACGAGCGACCAGACCGTGATCAGGATCAGCCCCGGGACGATCAGGAAGATCAGGCCAATTACCACGCCCGCGCCGGCGACGATCGCGACGAAGATCAGCTGACCGATAACAGGCGAGACGGTCCGCAGCAGCTGACCCGCGCTTGAGTCGCGGCGGCCGTCGCGCACGTCGGCGACTAGCTCGACGACCATGCCCGTGAAGAGCGTGGTCGCGATCAGGCTGATCAGGAGCGCAACGAAGCGGAGCCCCGCGCCCGCATTCGTCAAGAGCGTCGAGAGAATTCCCGTGAAGACGAACACGGTCGCCGCGGCCGGCATCAGCACCGAGGCCTGCTCGATATAAATCGCGAAGACGCGCCGCAGCACGCCGCCGACGTCAAGCCGCGTCATGCTCAGGCGACGGCCGCGCCCTTGGGGGCGCCGCGCTCGGCCTGGCGTTGCTCGCGCAGGCGCCTGAGCACGCCCTTGCGGCCATGCTCTTCAAGGCCCGCATAGAGGCCGCGGATCTCGATCAGGATCTGATCGGCGACCGCCTGCTGTTGCTCACGGGTCGGGTTCTCGACCTGCTCCCAGCGGATTGGCTCGCCGTACTGGATCGTGACCTGTGGGAACTGCAGACGCTTCCAGTTACGCACGCGCGAGGACCCGTAGATCGCGATCGGCACCACCGGCGCGCCGGTCTCCAGGGCGAGCCGTCCGATCCCGCGCTTGGCCTGTTCGGCGACTTTGCCGGTGCGCGAGCGCCCGCCCTCGCAATACATCGTGATCGCGCCTTCGCGGGCGAGGATGGTCCTGGCGGTGATGAAGGTCTCATCGTCGCGCGCGCCACGCCGCACGGGGAAGACGCCGCCGTGGCTGTAGATGAACTGCATCGGCCCTTTGAAGAGCTGCGACTTGGCCATGAAGCGGACCTTGCGGCGGATGTAACAGCCCATCAGGAAGTGATCCATGAAGGAGAAGTGGTTCGGCGCGAGGATCACCGCGCCGCGACCCGGCACGTTCTCCACCGTGATCGCCCGCGCGCGCAGGAACGTGTAGGAATAGAGCGAGGTCAAGATCCGCACGAGCTCATAGGCCCAATCCGGTTCGCGCGTACGGGCACGCTCGTGGAAGCGGTCGAAGTACGCTTTGGGGCGCGTGTCTGAATAGACCTGCTCGCGCATCGGGGCCAGCTCGCTCATCTGATCGATCTACCTCGCCGGCTCGGCAAAGTTACGCCGCGCTAGTGCTGTGAGCGCACCAAGGCACGGAAGTCCCTCGTAAGGGCACCCTTGGGGGCGCCGTCAGCGGTCAGGATGCCGAAGTAGTGTTCGCGGTTGCTGTCGCTTCGCGGCAGGCGCTGGTCGAGTGCCTGAAAGACGAAGATCGCGCGGATCCGCGTTCCGTAGCGCGCCCTGATCGCGGTCACCGTCGAGGCGAGGGCCGCCCCGGTTTCGGCATAGCTCAAGCACGGGTTCCAGCCAAAGTTGTTGTTGAGACAGCTCCCGTTGTCGCTCGCGATGCCCAGCTCGGTGATGTAGATCGGGACCGTCACCGGCGCTCCGCGCGCCTGCGTCTCGGCGACGAGCTGATCGAGCAGCGCCTGCCAGACCGCGCGCGGTCCATAGGGGTGCGCGGTCCACCCGGCCACCCGACTGGCGAGGTCGGGAACGGCGTCGAACATCGCGTTGACCCATTCGGCGGAGCCCGTGCCGCCGTTATCGGCGATCGCGAGCACGCCGACCTGCCGGTTGCCCCGCACTCCCGCGACCGCTTCCGCTGCCTGCTTGACCGCGAGCGCGTAGGCATGGCCGCGTTCGGCGAAGCTCGGACAGCCGGGTCCGCAGTCGTACTGGTAGGCCTGGTTGGTCTCGTTGCCGAACTCGATGTCGCGGATCGCAAGGCTACCGCCGGGGTGGTGCGCCCAGAAGGTCCCGGCGGGCCCGAAGGCCCGCGCCCAACTCGCGACGTTGCGCGCTTCTTCGCTTGACGGTATGCGACCCCGAAAGCCCGCGAGCGGCAGCACGCTGATGTGTCGGCGCGCGAAGGCGGCGATCACCGGCGCGAGCTGCGCGGGGCTCGCGGCGATCGGGAACTCGACGCGTACGAACGGCACTCCGAGTCGG
>JADGRS010000486.1 GCA_017880705.1 Burkholderiales bacterium | reverse complement strand
CCATTGCATCATGGACCTCGAGCATCGCGCGGACATCGTGGAACGCGGGGTCGAGTCGGCGCTCGTCGCGAGCGCGGAGGATTTTCGACACCTCTATGTGCTCACCGAGGCCGCCAAGAACATGGAAAAGGCGGCTGACGGGCTGATGCACGCCGGATTGCGGGTCCGCGACCGTTTCCTGGACCAGGTCATGAGCGCCTGAATGCCACGCTCCTCGTCCAACACGTCGACGGCATCCGGCCAGGCCGAGATCTTCACGATCGGAGGCCCGCAGGGCGCGCCGGCGGATGCGCGTGAGATGGGCTTCAAGGCCCACAACCTCGCGCGAATGGCGCGCGTGGGACTGCCGGTTCCGCCCGCGTTCGTGCTCGGGACGGGATTCTGCCGCGACTTCTTCAAGCGCGGGCGCAAGCTTCCGCCGGACATCCGGGAGCTGCTGGGCGCCAACATCCGGCGCCTCGAGGGCGCCACGGGCCTCGCGCTCGGCAGCGAACGCCGGCCCCTGCTCGTCTCGGTGCGATCCGGCGCGCCCATCTCGATGCCGGGGATGATGGAGACACTGCTCGACGTCGGCCTCACCGAGAAGACCCTGCGCGGCATGCTGCGCTCGACCGGCAACCCCCGCCTGGTCTGGGATTCGTACCGGCGCCTGGTGCAGTCATTCGCGGAGATCGTCCATGGTTGCAAGGCGCAGGCCTTCGACGCGATCGTGGATCGTCACGTGCGCTCCGCCGGTGTCGTGGGCCGCCAGGAACTCGACTACCGCAGTCTCGCCGAAGTGACGCGCGAGAGCCTTGCGATGTTCGAGACGCTGACCGGCAAACCATTTCCCCAGGATCCCATCGAGCAGCTGGAGGCGGCGGTAGGCTCCGTGCTCGAGTCGTGGCACAGCGCGAAGGCCCGCGAATACCGCCGCCTGAACAACCTGGACGACGACCTGGGCACGGCGGTGACGATCCAACGGATGGTATTCGGCAACGCGGGAGGCACGTCGGGTGCAGGCGTCGCATTCACCCGCGACCCCGCGAGCGGCGAGAACTCGCTCTACATGGACTTTCTGTTCGACGCGCAGGGCGAAGACATCGTCTCGGGCCGGCGTCCTCTCGGAGGGGCAATGCGGCTCGACGACTTATTGCCCGGCGTGTTCCGTCAATTGCAGGAGGCGCGCCATGTCCTGGAGGGCGAGTTCCTCGACGCGCAGGAAATCGAATTCACCGTCGAGAACGGCACGCTCTTCCTGCTTCAGACTCGCACCGCCAAGCGAACGCCGTGGGCGGCGCTGCGGATCGCCGTGGAACAAGTGCGTGAAGGGCTGATCGATCGCGCGGCGGCGCTCGATCGGTTGAAGGGCCTCGACCTCGACGATATCCACGAGGCTCGGCTGAGCACCGTCGATGGCGCGCGGATGTTGTGCCACGCGGATTCGGCGGGACTCGGCATGGCGAGCGGCGCGATCGTCCTCGACAGCGCCGCGGCGACTCGGGCAGCGGCGGCGGGACAGGATGTCATCCTCGTTCGCGAGGAGACTTCCACGGATGACATCGCGGGGCTCGCGGTCGCGCGCGGCTATCTCACCGCGCTGGGCGGACGCACTTCCCACGCGGCCGTGGTGGCGCGGCAACTCGACAAGGTCTGCCTCGTCGGATGCGGCGAACTGCTGGTCGACCTCGCCGCGCGCCGCTGCTCGATTTCGGGAGAATGGCTGAACGAGGGAGACATCATTTCCCTCGATGGAGGCTCCGGCCGGGTCTTCGCGGGAGCGGCGCAATCAGTCATCGAGAAGCCGACTGCCTATCTCGCCGAGGTCGCAGGTTGGCGGCAGTCTCTTTCGACGCGTTGACTTGCACCGCAAGCCGTCTCTGCGGCGGGGAGGGTGGTCACGCTCATCGTGACGCGCGCCGCGCCGCGCTGGGTGCGGCAGCGCACAGACCGCCCATCCTCGCGGCGATAATCTCGGTTCGTGCCCGCAAGGGCACGAATTCTCGCCCGCAGTCCGTCGCCGCGGCGCGAGCTCCGGAACCGCGCGAGCGATTCGCGGTCACTCACTTACCCGATCCGCGCCCCGTGCCGCGCCCCGCGCCGCGGCGAGGGGCCACGAAAGCTTCCTGAACGTGACGTTGCGGGCGAAACTCGAACGAATGCTCGACCTCGCTTCGCGCTGGGGCGGCCCGCTCACGCCGGCGAAAGCCGAGGAGCCGCCGCTGCGATCGGAGCTGTTCAACGCCGACCAGATGGAGCAGCACGGCAAGGACCTCGCCGCGGCGCACAGGATCGCGCCGGGCCGCGGCTCCGATCGCCTGCTCGCGCGCCTCGCGGAGAACGAGCGCCTGCTGGTGGATGTCTGCGGCCTGCTCACGACGGCGGCCGCCGAGAATCGCCCCACGACTCCCGCGGCCGAATGGCTCCTCGACAATTTCCACCTGATCGAGGAGCAGATCCGCACCGCCAAGCGCCATTTGCCCAAGGGTTACAGCCGCGAGCTGCCCCGCCTGGCGCGCGGTGCCTCGGCGGGCCTGCCGCGAGTCTACGATCTCGCGTTCGAGGTGATCTCCCACGGCGACGGATGGGTCGACGCGGCGAGCCTTTCGCGATTCGTCGCGGCGTACCAGGCCGTGATGCCGCTCAAGCTGGGCGAGCTGTGGGGCATTCCCATCATGCTGCGGCTCGCG
>JADGRS010000125.1 GCA_017880705.1 Burkholderiales bacterium | reverse complement strand
TACTGGTTTGAGCCACGTCGTTATAGGTGGCGCCCCCCACAAGTATCTTGCCGTTGTTCTGGATGGAGACGTCGAAACCGGCTGCCCCGAATCCTGTCGTGACGCTCACCTGGCCTCCTGTTCCGAAGGTTGCATCGAGTGCACCATTCGTGAGGAGCCGCGCGAGCGAGATGAAAGAGTTGTTGGCGTTGTCGAACTGGGTGCCGGCGATCACGACCTTTCCGTCGTCCTGCACCACGATCTTCCGGCCTTGAGCGACTACCGGACCAAAATCCACGAGCGTGACCCCGCCGGTTCCGAAGGTCGCATCGAGGCTGCCGCTGGCGAGCAGGCGCGCGGCAAAGAACACACGGTGACCCGCTGCGATCTGAAACCGTCCGGCCACCAGGATCTGTCCGCTCGGAAGGACCCGGACCTCGGTCGCGCGTCCCCAGGTCGCCGGGTCCACCAGCGTGGAAGGATAGAAGAAGGCGATGCCGCCCGAGCCGAAGCTCGGATCCAATACGCCTGCGGAGGTGAACTTCAGCACGACCGGCTGCGTCAGGTTGGGCGCTGGCGGGTTCGGTGCCGATGCAGCGACGAAGATGCTGCCGTCGGCTGCGGTGCTGGCGCCGATGATTAGTGCCAATAGATTGGGCAGAGCGACCGAGGTGGAACCCGATGTTCCAAAGCCCGTGTCCAGATTTCCCGTTGGGGTGAACCGCGTCACCGTGGCACCCGCGCCATCGGCTCGCGCGACGATCACATTGCCGCTGGGATCCTGAGTGAGCGTAGATGTGGTGCCGCTCGCGCCGGGCACGAAGCCGCCGGGCGAGCTCAAGCCGAAACCGCCGAACGTCGTGTCCAGGACTCCGCCGTGGCGAAACTTCGCCGTGCCCAGGATCGCATTTCCTGTGCTGTCGCTGCCGACTAAACTATTGGTGACAATTCCGCTGTCCGCCGAGGACACGATGACGCCCTCGATGGCTCCGGTAACGCCGTCCAAGGAAAGCGGCCCCGACTGAACATATCCGTTGGTGCCGGCGGCTCCGAACGCTGCATCCAGGGTGCCCGCTGTACACGCCGCAGAAGAAGTCTGAGGAATCGAGACGAAGGAAACTGCTGCCGCCAACACCACATCGAGAATGCGCCGCCGGGCTTTCATGGTTGTTTTTCTCCTGTCAGGTTGTTGCAAGGTTCGTCTCGAGTTGCAGGTGCGCGTCACCGTCGCTCGATTCGCAGCGAACCCTACTCCATTGTCGCCAGCATTGTCATTAGCCGGCATCGACGGCCTGACACGGCCGATGTCGCTCCCGCGTCAATCCACCTTCGCCCCCGTCTCCTTCACCACGATGCCCCACTTCACGACCTCGGCGCGCACATAGTCGGCGAACTGCTGCGGCGTGCCGCCCACGGGCTCGAGCGTGAGGGCCTCGAGCTTCTCGCGCACGTCGGGCATCTGCAGCGCGCGGTTGATCGCATCGTTGAGCTTCTGCACGATCTCGGGCGGCGTGCCCTTTGGCGCGAAGAAGCCGACCCACGTGTACTCCTGGATCTCGGGATAGCCGAGCTCGACGAAGGTCGGCACGTCCGGCAGCTGCGCGCTGCGCGTCGCGCTCGAGATGGCGAGCGCGCGAAGGCGCCCCGACTTGAGGAATGGCATCGGCGCCGTCACCGCGAGCGATCCGATCGGCGGCTCGGCCGCCACCACGGCCGATGCGGCCGGGCCCGCGCCCTTGAACGGGACGTGAACGATATCCAGCTTCGCGACCAGCCTGAAGATGTGCTCGCCCGTGAGATGGGGCGTCGTGCCGGTTCCGGGTGAAGCGTACGCGAGCTTCATCGTCTTCCCCATCTCGAGGAGCTCGGCCAGCGTCTTCGCGGGGAACGTCGAATTGACCACGATCACGTTGGGCTGCGTTGCCGCCTGCACGATGGGCGCGAAATCGCCGGGCTCGTAGCCCGCGTTCGGCGAGAGCGTCACGTTCACCGCGAAGGCGCTCGAGGTGGCGAGGATGGTGTATCCGTCGGGCTGCGACTTGGCGACGACCTGCGTGCCGAGATTGCCGGTGGAGCTCGGCCGGTTCTCGACGACGGCGGGCTGGCCGAGGATCTCGGTCAGTTTCTGGCCGACGATTCGCGCCACGGTATCGACGGGTCCGCCCGGCGCGAACGAGACGATGATGTGGACGGGCTTCGTCGGATAGCCTTGCGCGTGCGCCGGCGAGAGCGGCATCGCGGCGAAGCATGCGGCGGCGAGGATTGTTGCGATTCGGCTTGTCATCGACCTCTCCTCATGAGCTGACCGGCGCAGGCGCGATCGCCTCGATGTCGGTCGCCACATCGATCACCACGGGCCGCTTCGCTTCGAACGCGCGCGCGAGCGCCGGCGCGAAATCCGCGGGCTTCTCGACGCGAATGCCGAGGGCGCCCATGTCTTCGGCAAGGCGCGCGAAATTCATCGCGCTGAAGGTCCACAGCTCGCGCGCCTTGTCGGTCTGCGTGCCCCCGTAGGCGCGGTCGAAGCCGCGCTTGGACTGGTTGCCGCTGCCGTTGTTGTTGACGATGGTCACCGCGTTGATGCCCCAGCGCACCGCGGTCTCGACCTCCGCGATGTGATACCAGAAGCCCGCGTCGCCGGTGAAGGTCACCACGGGCCGTTCCGGGCACGCGCACTTCGCGCCGAGCCCCGCGGGAAACGCCCAGCCGAGATG
Organism: Burkholderiales bacterium; assembly: GCA_017880705.1. Classification (GTDB taxonomy): domain Bacteria; phylum Pseudomonadota; class Gammaproteobacteria; order Burkholderiales; family Usitatibacteraceae; genus Usitatibacter. The sequence goes on along the minus strand of JADGRS010000125.1, from coordinate 5,575 downwards.
ACCCGCGCTGCGCAGGTACGACTGGCGCGCGCTCTTCACGTCGAACATGCCGCCCATCCACATGCCGGCGTGGCCCGTATCGACGACCACGATCGCGTCGTCGGGGAGGTGCCGCGAAAGATCGCCGCACATGCGTTCGGGTCGGATCGGCACCGCGTCCGATGCGAGCACGTCACGATACTTCGCCGCATATTCGTCGCAGAGACCGCGCACCGTCGCGATCCACGGCTTGCGGCGCCCCGCGGTCGAGGCGTCGGCTTCCCACAGCAGGCGCGCGAGGGTGATCTTCGCGTCCGCATTTATCGCCGCCTTCAAGGGATAGTTGCGCCCGAGCGTCTCGGGATCGATGTCGATCTGGATCGCCGCGACGCCGGCCGGCGGCACCGCCCAGAAGTGCGTCGTCATGCCGCCTGCCTCGGTGCCGATGAAGCACACGAGATCGGCCGCGGCCACCGCGCGATTGGCGCTCTCGCGCGAATAGGAGCCCACCACGCCGACCGAGAGCGGATGCGCGCCCGCGATCGCGTCCTTCGCGTTCAGCGACGTCGCGACGGGAATCTGGAGCTTCTCGGCGAGCGCCACCAGCTCGCGCGCCGCACCCGAGGCGCGCACGCCGCCACCCGCGACGAAGATCGGCTTCTGCGCCTGCTGCAGCAGCGCGAGCACCGCGCGCACGCTCGCGGCATCGGGCTCGGGACGAAACGGCGGCACTCGCGAGAACTGAGTCTCCCAGAAAGGTTCGACGTCGAATTCCTCCTGGTCGATCTGGCCCTCGTTGCCGCGGAACTGCAGGTGCACCGGTCCCGGAGCGCCGCTCACCGCCGCGCGAAACGCCTGGCGCACCATGTCGGGAATGCGTTCCACCGCGTCGACGGTCGCGTTCCATTTCGTCACCGGCTCGAAGGACGGCACGTCGTCGACTTCCTGGTAGGCCTTGCGGAACTTGGTCTTCGCATCGCGCCCGCCGGTGAATGCGATCACCGGCGAATGGGCGAGCCACGCGTCGCGCAATCCCGCGGCGAGATTCAATGCGCCGACGACCTGCGCCATGCATACCCCGGGCTTCCCCGAGGCGCGCGCATAGCCGTCGGCCATGTACGCGGCCGCCTTCTCGCCGTGGCAGTGGATGCGCTGGATCTGCGTGCGGCGCTCCATTTCGGCGAACGTGCGACGCAACACCGCGGGCACCATGAACACGTGGGACACGCCGTACCCCTGCAGCATGTCGGCGAGCGCCTGCGCGCCGCTCATCTTGGCCATGGCGTTCCTTACTTGATCGCGAGGGGATTGGTGGGCGAGCCGACGGCGCCGGTGATGGGGATGGCTGGGGCCACGAAGAGAAACTCGTACACGCCGTCGGCGGCGCAATCCTCGGCGAGCTCCTTCACGTAGAAGATCTCGCCCATGGTCATGCCCATCATCGGGATCGTGATCCAGTGCCACGGCTGGTTGATGCCGGGCTCGGTCTCGTTGGGGCGCACCTCGCAACCCCACGTGTCGCTCGCGAGCGCGGCGAGCTCGGTGCGCTTCACCCACTCGAGCGTCTCGAAGGCGAAGCCGGGCGCGTCGCCGCCGGGATAGCCGTCCCAGCTGCCCGCCTTGAGCTTCGTTTCCATCTGCCCGGTGCGCACCACGACGAAGTCGCCCTTCTTCACTTCCACGCCCTGCTTCTTCGCCGTCGCATCGAGCTCGGCGCAGGTGATGCCGTGGCCGTCATCGAGGACGTCCTTGCCGAGCGCGCGCGGCACGTCGAGGAAGACACCGCGCCCCACCATCTTCGCCTTGGTCTTCTCGATGCCGCACTTCTGCGCGCCCGCGGAAGTCACCTCGCGGCAGTCGTAGCCGTTCCACATGTAGTTCTCGTAGAAGATGTGGCCCAGGCCGTCCCACTGCGTGCCGCATTGCAGCGGCATCGTCACCATGTCGTCGGCGGCGCGGATGCCGCGATGGTCGAGCACGCCCGAGTACGCGTCGGTGCCGGTGCGCAGCATCGTGTGCAGCGGATTGATGCGGCCGAGCGACGGATACTTGCTCTTCGCGCCTTGCGGGCCGTGCTGGTCGAAGTTCAACGCGAGCGAGATGACCTTGCCCTTGCGCACCAGGCGCGCGGCCGCGACGATGTCCTCGGCCGTGGTGTTGTTGAGGGTGCCGATCTCGTCGGCGGGTCCCCACTTGCCCCAGCTCTTGTATTTCTCGGCCGCGAGGGCCAGGTCCTTGCGCGTGAGCTTCGCTGCCGCCATCACTTCCTCCTCGTCGTTTTTCTCGTCGCCATTCTATGCCTAACGTCGCCGGCCTCGACCTTTCGCCGGCGATTGCGGATATGATTCCGCGGAAGCGCGCCAGCCCCGCGCCGTCATTTGTGAAAGAGGAGGCGACGATGAACAGGAAGCCATCGTTGAAGCAGATCGCCGGATTCTCCGTCCTGGCTGTCGCGCTCCACGGCGCGGCGATCGCCGCGGAAGCAAGGTTGACACGCCTCGTCTGCACCGTGCGCGCGGGAAGCGGCGACGAGCACCAGATCGATATCCGCAACTCGGCGAGCCAGGTCCTTGCGAAGGACACCATCATCAACTATGGCGTGAAATGGGCGAGGCCGACCATGCCGGGCCAACTCTCCGGCTGCTTCGCGATCGACAAGGATCTCGCGGCGAATGTCTCCGTCAGCCAGGCGATCAAGCTCGGTCCCGGCGCAGTGCCGCAATCGTGCACGGCCTTCGTCTCGAGCACGATCCCCCTGGCCACCCACGGCAAGGACGGGAGCGTCGAGGTCCGCTGCGCGGATAGCTAATTGGTGTCAGGTACACATTTCGCCCGTGCTGGCTTGCCAGCACTCATCGCCGAAATGTGTACCTGACACCAATTAGCGACCTAGTCCCGGGCGCCCTCGGCCGGCTGGCCGCTCGCGCGCCAGCGAATCATCCCGCCGGCGAGATTTGCCACCCTCTCGAATCCCAGCTTCTGCAGGATCGCGACCGCCTGCGCCGAGCGCGCGCCGGAGCGGCACGCGGTCACGACCGGCCGCGAGCGATCGAGCTCGGCGGCGCGCGCCGCGAGCTGGCCGAGCGGAATGAGCTTCGCGTTCACGATGTGCCCCAACGGGCCATTCCATTCATCGGCTTCGCGCACATCGACCACCTGGATTGATCCGCCCTGCTCCACGAGCACCGCGGGCTGGATCTCGTGGACGCCGGCGAAAGTGAGCGTGAGCGGCGCCCACGATTGGACGACGGGCTCCGCGGTGGCGCCCTCAGGGCGCCCGCAGCGCAGGTTCGCGGGAACGGCGATGTCGATCTGCCGCGGATGCGGAAGCCCGAGATGCTCCATGTAGCCCGCGAAGTCGTCCTCGCCGATGGAATCCGCGAGGCGCGGGTTGAAGCGCCGCTCCTCCGCGACGCTCGTGACCGTGAGGCCGTGGTAATCGTGCGCAGGATAGAGGAGGCAGTCGCCGGGAAGCGTGAAGATCCGCTCGTGCACCGAGCGATACAGCTGGTGCGCGCTGCCCTGCTGGAAATCGGTGCGGCCGCTGCCGCGAATGAGGAGGCAGTCGCCGGTGAACGCCAGGGTCTCGTCGTCGAGGACGAACGTCATGCATCCGGCGGTGTGCCCCGGCGTCGCGCGGACGTGGAGGCGATGGGCGCCGAACGTGACGAAGTCGTCGTCGGTGAGATATCGATCGGCGCCCTCCGCCCCGCTCGCCGCGCCGACCGCGATCTGGCTCCCCAAGCGATGCTTGAGGAGCCACGCGCCCGTCACGTGATCGGCGTGCGTGTGGGTGTCGAGCGTCATCTTCAGCTTGAGGCCGAGCTCTTCCACAAGGGCGGCGTCGCGCAGCGCCTGCTCGAACACGGGATCGATCAGCACCGCCTCGCCGCTCTCGCGGTCGCCAAGGAGGTACGTGTACGTCGACGACGGAGGATCGGCGAGTTGCCGGAAGATCATCACGCTGGTGTCTCTTTCGCCATCACCAGGCCTGATCGTACACTCCGGATTCGGAAGGAGGACGACCGTGGCGACGATACGAAGGATCGAGGCCCGCGACGAGCGGCGCTGGCGCGAGCTCTTCGCGCAATACACGCGCTTCTACGAGCGCGAGCCGGACGAGGCGATCACGCGTCATGTCTGGTCGCGGATCATGGATCCCGCGGCGCCCGTCTACGCCATCGTCGCGGAGGACGCAGCTGCGGGCGTGGTCGGCATCGCCAACTATCTCCTGCACGAGAGCACGGGCTCGCTCGCGCCGGTCTGCTACCTGCAGGATCTCTTCGTCGATCCCGCGATGCGCGGAGGCGGCGTCGGCAAGGCGCTCATCGATTGGCTCGTCGCGGAGACCGCGGCGCAGGGATGGTCGCGCCTGTACTGGAACACGAGGGAGAACAACTACCGGGCGCGAGCGCTGTACGACAAGTACACGCCCCACAGCGGATTCCTTCGCTACGTGCTGTTGCCCAAGCCGGCGGATTGAGACGCCGCGCGCGGGCTCAGGGCCGCTCGGCCTTCGCGTCCGTGACGGGCATCCTCGCCTCGATGAAGTCCGCCATGCGCGTGGCGCCCGGAGGATCGACGTTGCTCAGCGACACGATCACGTAGCCGAGCTGGGGGTAGATGCGCAGCTCGGCGTTCATTCCCGGCGCGCCGCCGTTGTGGCCGTAGTGCTGGAGCGTGCCTTCGCCTTGAAGGAAGAAGCCGTATCCGTACACCGGCGGCGTCGCCTGGGCGCGCGTCGCCTCGGCGAGCATCGCCTTGGAGAGGAGCTTGCCCGACGAGAGGGCGGTCGCGAACCGGTAGAGATCGCCGACGGTGGAATAGCCGCCTCCTGCCGCGGTTCCCCTCCACGGCAGCGTTCCCGCGTTCGATACCCACTGCCCCTGCCGGCGCATGTAGCCGCGCGCGCGATTCACCACGGGCACGTTCTCGGGAAGCGAGCCCGTCGAGGCCATGCCCGCGGGCTCGAACACGTTCTTCTGCACGTAGTCGTAGTACGACATCGCGCTCGCCTTCTCGATGATCGACCCGAGAAGGATGTAGCCGTAGTTCGAGTAGTGGAAGGTGCCGGCGCCCGCTTCCTGCTCGCGCGCGCCGTAGAGCTTCACGTAGTCCGCGTGCTCCTTCAGCGTCAGGCGCTTCTGGAAGAATTCCGGCCCGAAGATGTCGCCCATCCCTGCGGTGTGCGTCAGCAGGTCGCGCACGGTGACCTTCGCCGCGAGCTCCCGGTTGGGATAGTCGGGAAGATATCTTGCGATCGGATCGGCGAGCGCCACCTTGCCCGCATCGACGAGCTGCAGGATCGCCACCGCGGTGAACATCTTGTTCATCGAGCCCAGGCGGAATTTCGTGCTCGGGCTCGCCATCGCGAGCCTCACGCGATCCGCGAAGCCCCACGCGCGCTCGAGCAGCACCTTTCCGTCGCGCGCCACGAGAACCGCGCCCGAGAAGAGATCGGCCCTGGCGGCATCGTCGGCGCGCTTCGACAACGCGGCGATCGCCTCCGCCTCCTTCATGCGCGCGATGGGAAGATCCGCGGGGCGCGGGATCACGCTGAAAGGCATCAGGGCAATGCGCGTGGGGTCGTCGGCCA
>JADGRS010000485.1 GCA_017880705.1 Burkholderiales bacterium | reverse complement strand
CCTCGTTCAGCGCGATGCCTTTCGCGGCCGCCTCGGGCCCGTGCGTGAGCACCACGCCGTGCGTGAGCTCCGCGAGATCCACCTTGCTCCATCCCGCGGCGCCGGCCTCGGGATCGGCGCGCGCGAGGGTGAGGAGCTGCTCGACCACGTGGGTGGCGCGCGCGATGCCCTCGTGCAGCATCGCGTGCGCCTTGGCACGCTCCTCCGGATCGCGCGCGCGCTCCGCGAGCTGCAGCTGCAGGCGCAGCGCCGTCAGCGGCGTGCGCAACTCATGGGCGGCATCGGCGACGAACTGGCGTTGCTGCGCGAGCGCTCCACCGAGCCTTCCCATGAGCCCGTTCAACGCGTCGACGAGCGGCTGCACCTCCTCGGGCACGGCTTCGCTCTCGATCGGCTCGAGGGATTCGGGCGTGCGCTTCGCCACCGCCTGCGCGGTCGTCTCGAGCACCCGCACCTCGCGCCCCACGAGGCGCCAGATGAGCCAGCCCATCAGCGGCAACGCGAGGAGGAAAGGCGCCAGCGTTCTCCATGCCGCGCCCAGCGCCAGCGCTTCGCGCGCGAGCTGGTACTGGGCCACTTGTATCGTGAGGCCCCGATGCCACGTGCTGAACACGCGCCACGTCCCGATCTTCGTGTGCACGTCGGCGAAGCCGGGCTGCGAGGCGCCGGGCACCAGCAGGCCCGGATGGCTTTCGTAGATGAGGCGCCCGTCGGGCGACCACACGTCGATCACGAAGTCCAATCCTTCGACGCTCTGCAGCGCCTCGGCGAACCCGCTCGGCTCGAAGGTGCGGTCGCGCAGCGTCATCGCGAGCTGGCGCAGCTGGTAGTCGAAGAGCTCGTTCGCCTGCTGCCGCGCCTGGTAGAAGACGACGCCGGTCGCCGCGAGCCCCGCGACGAGCACCGTCGAAAGCAGCCAGAAGAGCAGGCGCCGGCGCATCGACATTCAGGTGTCCTTCACGAGCGTGTAGCCCATGCCGCGCACATTTCGGATGAGGCTCGGGTCGAGCTTGCGGCGCAGCCCGTGAATGTGCACCTCGACCGCGTTGCTCGCGATCTCCTCGTCCCAGCCGTAGAGCCGCTCCTCGAGCTGCGCGCGCGTGAGATACGCGCCGGGTCGATCGGCGAGCGCTTCCAGGAGCGCGTACTCGCGCGCCGAGAGCGACACGTCGTCGCCTTTCCACTTCACCAGCTTCGAGGACGCGTCGATCTCGAGCTCGCCGATCTTCATCGTCGAGGCGGCGCGGCCGGACCTGCGCCGCAGCACGGCCCTCACGCGCGCCGAGAGCTCGTCGAGGTCGAAGGGCTTCACGAGGTAATCGTCGGCGCCCGCGTCGAGACCGGCGATGCGATCGGTCACGGAATCGCGCGCCGTGATGATGAGCACCGGCACGTTCTCGCCGCGCGTCCTCCACCCCTTGAGGACGGCGAGGCCGTCGCGGCGCGGCAGCCCGAGATCCAGCAGCACGAGATCGTAGGCGGCGCTCGCGACCGACGCCTCGGCTTCGCGCCCGTCGCGCACCCAATCGACGGTGTGGCCTTCGTGGCGCAAGCCCTGGCGCGCGGCTTCGCCGATCATGGAATCGTCTTCAACAAGGAGGAGGCGCATCGCGGCAGATGATAACGCCCCGCACCTGCCCCGCAGTGACTAGCGCTTGCCTTTCTTGCGCTCGCTCTCCCATTTCCTGCGCGCCGCCTCGTCGGTGAGCTCGCGCGGCGTCTCGGGCGGAGCATCGGCGGGCTTCGCGCCCGAGGCGATGTCCTTGATGAGGCCGCGAAGGCTCGCCGCCCGCTCCTTCTGCGCGGGCGAGGGCTCGGGAAGAGCGGCGGCCTTCGGTTTCTTCGGCATGACCTACCTTCGACGCGATACCTGCGCAATGGTTTCACGCAGCATGGCCGCTCGCCCGGGCGCTTGCAACATATCGTTGTCCTGGAAGCCGCCGCGTCGCGCCATCGCGGTGCGCTTGCCCGTGGATTCCTCGACGCGCCCCATTACCTTCGCGCGCTCGAGCTCGCGGTAGCGGTCGAGGGCTTCGCGCAGGTTGCCGTTGCCCGTCTTGAATCCTGTCAGCGCCTCGTCGCTCGGCTTGCTGCCGAACCAGCTGCGCTGCCACCACGTCTTCGTCTCCGAGTCGTACCAGCTGAGGTAGCCGCCCTTCAGCACCTGCTTGGGCTCGGTGATCGCGTTGGTGAAGCTGTAGCGAACGCCCGCCGATTTCATCGGGTCGAAAAAGTGCGGCGTGTAGAAATCGCTCACCTGGATGCCGTTCACGCGATAGGCATAGGCCTCCGCCTCGCTGGGATCGCAGACCTCGACGAGAAATCGCACGCGCCCCTGCTTCTGCACCGGCGACTGGCCCGCGACGAGGCGGCGACCGAAGGGATCCACCAGCATCTCCACCACTTCGTGGCTCGCCGTCAGGGTCCATCCCTTCGAATACTGCACGAGGGCGAAGGGCTGGCCGTTCTTGTCCTCGTGGTAGCCCGCGGCCTGCGGGTCGCCGATGTCGTCCTTGACGATGACCGGCCAATAGTCGAGCGGCAGGTCCTCGAGCTTCTCGAAGGCCGTCACCGTGGTCTCGAGCTGCCAGATCGGCGCGACGTCGCGCGTGGCCTGCTTCTGCAACGCGGCGGCGACCCCGCTCAGCTCGCGCATCTTGATCTTCGATTCTTCCGA
>JADGRS010000484.1 GCA_017880705.1 Burkholderiales bacterium | reverse complement strand
TCGACGGCGAAGGTCGCGAAGAAGTTCGCGAACGACTGGTCCTTGTAGATCCCGCCGAACCAGTTGGAGATCGCGACCGACGTCACGCCGTCGATCGCCTTGATGCGCTCCCGGTAGTACGCGGGAAGCACGAAGACGAGGGACGTCGCGTTGCGCGTGATGAGGCGGTTGGCGCTCGCCATGTCGGCGCCCGCGTACCACGCGCGCACCACCGTCTGCAGCAGCCCGAACGCGAGGATCGCGACCACCAGCCCCACCATGGTGAGAAGGCTTCTCAGCCGGTGGCGGAAGATGTTCTTGAAGAGGAGCTTAAGGTAGTACATGGAGAAATTGGTGTCAGGTACGAATTTCCGGTGGCGAAGTCACGTCGGAGAAATTCGTACCTGACACCAATTTCTCCGGAATCAACTCGCCCTTGTCGAGATGCATCACGTGGCGCGCCGACTGCACCGCGTGCCCGTCGTGGGTCACCATGACGATGGTCTTGCCCATCTCTGCGTTGAGCCTTCGCAGGAGGCCGAGGACGTCTTCGGCGCTCTTTCGATCGAGGTCGCCCGTGGGCTCGTCGGCGACGATGATGGCGGGATCGGTGATGAGGGCGCGCGCGATGGCCACGCGCTGCTGCTGGCCTCCCGAGAGCTCGTTGGGATAGTGCTCCATGCGATCGGCGAGGCCCACCAGCGCGAGCGCGGTCTCGACCCGCTCGCGGCGATCGCGCTTCGAGAGCGAGGTGAGCAGCAGGGGAAGCTCCACGTTCTCGAAGGCGTCGAGCACCGGCATCAGGTTGTAGAACTGGAAGATGAATCCGACGTTCGAGGCCCGCCAATCGGCGAGGTCGGCTTCGCCGAGCTTGGTGATGTCCTCGCCGCCCACCAGCAGCTCGCCCGCGTCGGGCTTGTCGATGCCCGCGATCAGGTTCAGGAGCGTGGACTTGCCCGAGCCCGACGGACCCATGAGCGCGATGAAGTCGCCCTCGGGAATCGAGAGCGTGATGTCCTGCAGCACCGGCACGATCTGGTCGCCGCGGCGGTAGCTCTTCGACAGGTGCGTGATGCTCACGATCGGCCGCTCGGCCATGGCGTCACTTCTTGGCGAGCGTGACCGTCGCCGCGTCGCGCACGCGCTCGGGCGGGGAGAGGACCACCTTGTCACCCGCCTTGACGCCGCTCACCTGGACGAGGTCGCCGAGCTTCTCAGGCTTGCCGACGGCGACTTCCTTCACGACGTTTCCCTCCTGGATGAGGTAGACCACGTCGCGGTCGCCGCGCTTCACTACGGCCTCGGGGCGCACCGCGGTGACGGGCTTCCTCTCCTCGGACTTGGGATCGCGCGACAGGAACGCCACCTTCGAGCTCATGTCGGGAAGCACGCGCGCATCCTTCTCGACGAATGTCACCTTCACGAGAAGCGTCGCCTTGGTGCGGTCCACCGTGGGCACGATGCGCGACACCTTGCCGAGCAAGCGCATGTCGGGATAGGCGTCGAGCTGGATCTCCGCGGGCATCCCCTCCGTGATCTTGGAGATCGACGCTTCCGACACGTCGGCCTCGACTTCCAGCGTGTCCATGTCGGCCATGTTGACCACGGCGCCCTTGGAGTCGGTCGCCGAGGAGAACGGCGTGATGATGTCGCCCACGTTCGCGTTCTTGGTGAGGACGATGCCGTTGAAGGGCGCGCGGATGAGGGTCTGCTCGACCGAGACGCCGGCCTGGCGCGCGTTCGCCTCGGCGACGCCGATGGATGCCTTGAGCGACGAGATCGACGCCTTCGCCTTCTCGTAGCGCGCGCGGGCCGTGTCGAGCGAGGACTCGGAGATGAATTTCTTCTCGTACAGGTCCTCGGCGCGCCGGTAGCTCGAATCGGCGTCGCGCATCTCGGCGTCGCCCTGCTCGAGGTTCGCGCGCGCCGCGGCGGCGTTGGCGACCGCGGAGTCGCGCGCCGCGGAGACATCGAGGTTCTCGAGCCGCGCGATGACTTCGCCTTCCTTCACGCGCGTGCCTTCCTGCACGCCGAGCCACTCGAGGCGCCCCGTCGCCTTGGTCGAGACCGCGGCCTTGCGCCACGCGGCGACGCGGCCCGTCGCATTGAGCAGCGTGATCGCGGCGGTGGGATAGGCGGTGGTGACGGTCGCGAGCTCCACCGCGGCCGGGGCGCGGGCCGCGCGCAGCGACATCGCCGCAATGGCGAGGATCACGACCGCCGCCGATATCGTCCACTTGTTCACCCAGCGGCGCTTGCGTTGCGGAGCGAATGACTTGGCGCCGCGGTCGATGGAAAGCTTGGAGAGGTCGGGTGTGGACATCCCCGCGATATTACAGGGGCTTCCATAAATTGGTGTCAGGTACGAATTCGAAAATGCGTACCTGACACCAATTTCTAGAAGAGCGCGAGCGTGGCCTTGTGGAGGGGCTGGCCGCGCTCGGCGAAGGAGTCGACGATGCCGAAGTGGTTGAGGCCGGGAAGCATGAGAAGGCTCGCCTGCGGATGCCACGCTTGCACGAGGAGATGGGACTGGCGCCGGAATTCGGAGCTCTCGGCGGCGCCCGCGGCGACCACGAGCGGCGCGTGGATCGAACGCGTCCGATGGGCGAGGTTCAGGCGCGAGACCGAGGAGGAATCGAGCTTGAGGTCGCTGTTGTAGCTGAAGAGCAGGAGGGGGTCGAACTCGAAGACGCCG
>JADGRS010000483.1 GCA_017880705.1 Burkholderiales bacterium | reverse complement strand
TCGAAGTCGTCGAAGACGACGACGGGCGTCTTGCCGCCGAGTTCCAGCGTCTGGTGCGCGAAGCGCTCGCCCGCGAGCGCGCCCACGATGCGGCCCGCCTCGGTGCCGCCGGTAAGCACGAACTTGTCGAGGCCGCGATGGGAGGCGAGCGCCTTGCCCGTCGTGGGACCGAGCCCCGTCACGACGTTGAAGACACCGGGAGGCAATCCCGCTTCGGCGAAGATCTCCGCCAGACGCAGCGTCGTGAGCGGCGTGTACTCCGAAGGCTTCACCACCGTCGTGCAGCCCGAGGCGAAGACCGGCCCCAGGCTCTTGCACATGATCATCAACGGATGGTTGAAGGGCGTGGAGTTGCCGCCGACGCCGAGCGGCGTGCGCAGCGTGTAGTTGAGGTACGGGCCCTGCACCGGAATCACCGAGTCGCGCCGCGCGAGCGCGAGGCCCGCGTTGTAGCGGAAGAAGTCCGGAAGGCGGCTCACCTGCGCGCGCGTCTCGTTCACGGGCCTGCCGTTGTTCAGGGTCTCGAGATGGTAGAGCTCCTCGAGGTTCGCTTCGAAGGCGTCGGCGAGCTTGTTCACCAGGCGCGCGCGGGCGCGCTCGGCGAGGCCGCCCCATTCCTTGCTCTCGAACGCACGGCGCGCGCTCTTCACCGCGCGATCGACGTCTTCGTCGCCGGCATGGGCGATGCGCGCGATCACTTCGCCGTTGGAGGGATTGAGCACGTCGAGCGCCGCGGCCTTCGCGGCCGGCGTGTCACTCCCGTCGATGAAGAGTCCGTGGGCGCGGACATGGGTATCGGGCATGGTCGTGATATTTTACTAGAATGGCATTCTGGATCACGCAGAGCCTGAATAGCCTCGCCTTGGGCGGCCTGCTCTTCATCCTCTCGGCGGGCTTCTCGCTCATCTTCGGGCTGATGCGCATCGCCAATCTCTCCCACGGCGCGTATTTCATGCTCGGCGCCTACGTCGGCCTCACGCTGCTTCGCAACGGCGTCAACTTCTGGCTCGCGGCGCTCGGCGCGGGCGTGGCGATCGCGGTGCTCGGCGGGCTCGTCGAGCGCTTCATCCTCCGCAGGCTCGCGGGGCGCACGCTCTCGCAGGTGCTGGCGACGCTCGGCATCGCGTTCATCATCGCCGACGCGTGCCTGTGGATCTGGAGCGGCGACCCGATGCCGCTCCCCGGACCCGAAAGCCTGCGCGGCGTGGTGCCGGTGCTCGGAACCAGGTTCCCGCTCTACCGGCTGGGCGTGATCGGGCTCGCGATCGGCATCGCGGTCGCGCTGTGGCTCGTCGTGGACAAGACGCGCATCGGCGCAATGATCCGCGCGGGAGTCGACGACCTCGAGATGGCGCGCGCGGTCGGCATTCCGGTGAAGACGCTCTTCACCACGGTTTTCTGCCTCGGCGCGGGCCTCGCGGGGATGGGAGGCGTCATCGCGGGGCCGATCCTGTCGGTGTATCCCGGGCTCGATGCGGACATGCTGCCCCTTGCGCTCGTGGTGGTGATCCTCGGAGGCGTGGGCAGCATTCCCGGCGCGTTCGTGGGAAGCATCGTGATCGGGTTCATCTACACCTTCGGCCAGGCGCTGCTGCCCGATCTCGCGTACGTGATTCTCTTCCTGCCGATGGTGATCGTGCTCGTCGCGCGCCCGCGCGGGCTTTTCGGCCGGGTCGCCGCGTGAAGCTCATCGGGTGGATCGCGGGCATCGCGATCGTGCTCGCCGCATTCCCGTGGGCGATCGGCGGCGAGTACTACGTGAATCTCGCGAGCCAGGTGCTCATCGCGGCGATCTTCGCGATGAGCCTGAACCTGCTGGTGGGCTATGGCGGCATGACTTCCCTCGGCCATGCGGCCTACCTCGGCGTCGCCGCCTACGCCACCGCGTGGCTCATGCTGCGCGCGGGGCTCGGGCCGCTCGCCGCGGGAGGCGCGGCGCTCGTCATCACGACGCTCATGGCGGCGTTCTACGGGGTGCTCGCCTTGCGCGCGAGCGGCCTCTCGTTCCTCATGATCACGTTGGCGCTCGGCCAGATCCTGTGGGGACTCGCGTATCGATGGGTCAACGTGACCGGCGGCGACAACGGGCTCTCGGTGCTCGCGCGACCGGCGCCCTTCGGCATCGACCTGACGGGCGCGACCGCGTTCTACTACTTCTCGCTCGTCGTGTTCGCGATCGCCTTCGCGATCGTCACGTTGCTGGTGCGCTCGCCCTTCGGCGCGAGCCTCCGCGCGACACGCGACCAGGCGCGGCGCATGAGCGCGCTGGGGCACAACGTGTGGCTCGTCCGCTGGATCGCGTTCGTGCTCGCGGGCTTCTGGGGCGCGGTGTCGGGCGTGCTCTACATGTACTACAACAACTACATCAGCCCCCACGCGCTGTCGCTCACGCAGTCGGCCGAAGTGCTCCTCATGGTGATCGCCGGAGGGCCTTCGACGATTCTCGGGCCGGTAGTGGGAGCGATTCTCGTGGTGCTCATGAAGAATGTGGCGAGCGCCTATGTCGAGCACTGGACGCTTCTGCTGGGCGTGGTGTTCGTCGTGATCGTGATGTTCCTTCCCGACGGGATCGTGCCCGGGATCATGCGGCTCCACCAACGCTCGCGGCGCGGGGGCGATCGATGAGCGCGGCGCTCGCGGTGCGGGACCTGCGCAAGTCCTTCGGCGGATTGCCCGCGGCCGACGG
>JADGRS010000482.1 GCA_017880705.1 Burkholderiales bacterium | reverse complement strand
GATCAATTCCGGGGTCGTCGTCGCCCGCGAGATCGAGCTGCCGGACCCGCTGGAGAACATGGGCGCGCAGATGGTTCGCGAGGTGGCGGCGAAGACCTCCGACGTAGCCGGCGACGGCACCACGACCGCGACGCTGCTCGCCTACGCGATCGTCGTCGAGGGCATGAAGTTCGTCGCCGCGGGAATGAATCCGATGGACCTCAAGCGCGGCGTGGATCTCGCCGTGGAGACGGTGTGCGCGCGCTTGAAGGAAGCCGCGCGGCCTTGCGCCACGCGCACGGAGATCGAGCAGGTCGCGACCATCTCCGCCAATTCGGACCGCGCGATCGGCGCGATCGTCGCCAACGCGATGGAAAAGGTCGGCAAGGAAGGCGTGATCACGGTCGAGGACGGCTCGGGGCTCGTCAGCGAGCTCGAGATGGTCGAGGGCATGCAGTTCGACCGCGGCTACCTGTCGCCGTATTTCATCAACGTTCCCGAGAAGCAGCGCGTGGTGCTCGAGGATGCGTTCATTCTCATCCACGACAAGAAGATCGCCGCGATCGCGGACCTGCTGCCGGTGCTGGAGCTCGTCGCGAAGGCGGGCAAGCCGCTCCTTCTCGTGGCCGAGGACGTGGAGAGCGAGGCGCTCGCGACGCTCGTGGTGAACGCGTTGCGCGGAGTGCTCAAGACCTGTGCGGTGAAAGCGCCGGGATTCGGCGACCGCCGCAAGGCGCTCCTCCAGGACATCGCGATCCTTGCCGGCGGCAACGTGATCGCCGAGGAGGCGGGGCTCAAGCTCGACAACGCGAAGCTCTCGGACCTGGGGCATGCGCGCCGCATCGAGATCGACAAGGATGCGACCACGATCATCGGAGGGGCGGGCGACGCGGCGAAGATCGCCGCGCGCGTGGCGGAGATCCGCGAGCAGCTCAAAGACACGAAGAGCGACTACGACCGAGAGAAGCTGCAGGAGCGCATCGCCAAGCTCGCCGGCGGGGTCGCCGTGGTCAAGGTCGGCGCCGCCACCGAGATGGAGCTGAAGGAAAGGAAGTCGCGCGTGGAGGATGCCGTGCATGCGACACGCGCGGCCGTCGAGGAGGGCGTGCTGCCCGGCGGCGGCGTCGCGCTGCTGCGCGCGCGCGCGTCCCTCGAAAGCCTGCGCGGCGAGAACGCCGACCAGGACGCCGGCGTCCGCATCGTGTTTCGCGCCCTCGAAGAGCCGTTGCGGCAGATCGTCGCCAACGCCGGCGAAGAGCCTTCGGTGGTCCTCGATCGCGTGCTGCGCGGCGAAGGAGGCTTCGGCTTCAACGCCCTCACCGGCGAATACGGCGACATGGTGCTCATGGGCATCCTCGATCCGTGCAAGGTCACGCGCACCGCGTTGCAGAACGCCGCGTCGGTCGCGGGCCTCGTCCTCACTACGGACTGCATGATTTCCGAGATTCCCCACGCGAAGCACGCCGCGAGCGCGGGGATGGAAGGCATGGAGATGTGAGCCTACGCCGCGGCCGGCGGGCGCCTCGCGACGAGGTCGATCAGCGCCGACATGCCGCGGTGCGCGGGCCCTTCGTCCACCTCGTCGTCGTGGGAGGCGAGGTGCAGGATCTCCAGGCCGGCGAAGCTTTCCCGCAATAACGGCTCCGTGTAGAGGTTCTCCACTTGCGAGGGCCCGCCCGTGCCATAGGCGAGCTGCTCGGGACGATAGCCTTGCAGGATCAGGAGGCCCCCCGGGGCGAGGGCCGCGCGCATCCCCTCGAATATCCGCGCCCGCGCCTCGGGCGCAGCGAACTGGATGAAGATCGCCACCACCGCGTCGTAGCTCGCCGCGGACCAATCCCAGCGGAAGATGTCGGATTGCCGATGGTCCACGGACACGCCCGCCTCGCGCGCGAGCGCGCACGCCTTGGCCACGCCGACCGGCGAGAAATCGAAAGCCGTCACCTTCAGCCCCTGGCGCGCGAGCCAGACGCTGTTGCGCCCCTCGCCGTCGGAGACGCAGAGCGCGCTCATGCCGGGCCCCAGGCGCTCGCGCTGGCTCGCGAGGAACGCATTGGGTTCCTTGCCGAAGATGTAGCCCTCGGCGGCGAAGCGGTTGTTCCAGCGCTCGAGCTGGGCCGGGTCGAAGGAGAATTCCATGGGCCTAGCCGAACTTCGCGAGGAGCTCGGCGGCGTGCTTCAGGCGCGCGTCAGGCGCAAGCTTCGCGGCGCGCGCGCCCGCCTCGGGCTCGGCCTGGATCGCGCAGGCGAGGACGTTGAAGAAGGCCTTGTCGAGCGCCTTGCGGCCCGCCGCGATCTGCTGCGCCACCTTCTCGCAGTCGTCGCCGCCCTCGATCATCGCCTGGATTCCGCGCAGCTGGCCCTCGATGCGCTTCAGGCGCATCACCAGCGCGCCCTTCTGCTTCGGGTCGCGTATCACCGACATGTGTTGACCTTTCTCAAGCGCCCGCCCGGCGGGGAGGGCATGCCGGCATTGTCTCACGGCTCGACATGGGATACTATACTCCCCATAGTATTAGAGACCAACCCAGGAGACCTCGAAAATGACCACCGAACGCCTCATCCGCATCTTCGCCGGAGCCATGGTGCTTCTCGCCCTCGTCCTGGGCGTCGAGGCGAGCCCGCTCTTCGTCTCGAAGCACGCCCTGTGGCTCGCGGCCTTCGTCGGCGCGAACCTCTTCCAGAGCGGCTTCACGCAATTCTGCCCG
>JADGRS010000481.1 GCA_017880705.1 Burkholderiales bacterium | reverse complement strand
ATTCCGATGACACCAACCAGCTGAATTACGTGACGAGCCAGGTGGTCGATTCGAAGGGATTCCTCGACAAGGTCCTCTATCTGAATGCCCATCCCGACGAGACGTCGCGCGACGAGCTCGCGACGAAGGCCGGCATGGTCCTCGACCGCTATTCGGGCCCGCTGCGCGGCCCGGGCGGCCACGCCTACGGACGGATCTGGTTCTTCCGCGACATCACCGAGATGAAGCGCATCGAGCGCATGAAGACCGAATTCGTCTCCACCGTGAGCCACGAGCTGCGCACGCCGCTCACCTCGATCCGCGGCTCGCTGGGCCTGCTCGTGGGCGGCGTCGCCGGTGCCCTCCCGGAGACCGCGCGCCAGCTCGTCGCGATCGCGGACAGCAATTGCGAGCGCCTCATCCGGCTGGTGAACGACATCCTCGACGTCGAGAAGATCGCCTCCGGCAAGATGGTCTTCGAGATGCGCGTGACGCCGCTGCGCCCGCTCCTCGATCGCGTCGCCGAATCCAACGAATCGTTCGCCCGCGCGCATCGCGTGGCGATTCGCGTGACCGCACCTGCCGAACCCGTCTGCTGCAACGTCGATGGCGACCGGTTCATCCAGCTCATGACCAACCTCGTGTCCAATGCGGTGAAGTTCTCGCCCGCGGACGCCGCGGTGGAGATCGAGCTGTCGCGAAAGATGGACGGTCACGCGCGCATCGAGGTGCGCGACCGCGGGCCCGGCATACCGAAGGAATTCCATTCCCGAATCTTCCAGCGCTTCTCGCAGGCCGACGCCTCGTCGTCGCGCGCCAAGAGCGGCACCGGCCTCGGGCTGAGCATCGCCAAAGGCATCGCGGAACGCATGGGTGGAAGCATCGGATTCGAATCGGCGCCGGGCATGGGCGCGACCTTCTTCGTGGAGCTGCCCGTCGTCGTGACGGCCGCTTCCCAAACGCTTTCGCCCGCCGCGGCGTAAGGAGACCCGACACATGAAGAAGACGCTGAAGCGCATCCTGATGATCGAGGACGAGGCGGACATCCGCACCGTCGCCACCATGGCCCTGCAGGCCGTCGGCGGGTTCGAGGTGCAGGCATGCGCCTCCGGCGCCGAGGCACTCGCCGCGGCGCCCGCCGCGAACGCCGACCTGGTGCTGCTCGACGTGATGATGCCCGACATGGATGGGCCCGCGACGCTCGAGGGGCTGCGGCGCATTCCCGCCACGGCGCGCACGCCCGTCATCTTCATGACGGCGAAGGTGCAGCCGCGCGAGGTCGAGGCCTACATGGCGCTGGGAGCCGTGGGCGTCATTCCCAAGCCCTTCGATCCGATGGAGGTCTCGAATGAGATCCGACGCATCTGGGACGGCCAGGCCGAGCCGGGCGACGGCCCTTCCGGCGATGGGCCCTGAAATGCCGAACCGATACTCCCTCATCGCGCTCTGCCTGTGGTCCCTCCTGGGATCGTCGGCCGCGCTCGCGGACGGCCTCGATCCGGAAAGCAGGTTCTCGCTGGGCGGCTTCGGCACCGTCGGGCTCGCGCACAACAGCACGGCCGGCGCCGAATTCATTCGCGACATCCTCCAGCCGCGCGGCGTCGCGCACGGCTGGAGCAGCGACGTGGATTCACGGCTCGGATTGCAGGCGAGCTTCCGCCCGACCCCGGAGCTCGAGGGCACCGTGCAGGCGGTCAGCTTCTACAACAATGCCGGCAGCTACCGGCCCGAACTGGTGTGGGCGTTCGTCGGCTACTCGCCCGATCCGGAACTGAACGCACGGGCCGGACGCCTCGGATGGGACGTCTACATGCTCTCCGATTCCCGCAACGTCGGCTATTCCTATCTTTGGGTGCGGCCTCCCGTGGACTATTTCGGCCCGCTGCAGGTCGCGCACATCGACGGCATGGACGCGACCTTCAGGCGCCAATTGGGCGGCGCTCTCGTTTCCGCGAAGCTGTACGCGGGGCGGGTTCAACAGACGATCCCGACTCCGGACGGTGCCGATTTCGACATTTCCGGGAGCCGGGCAGGCGGTGCGATCGTCGACGTCCGCAAGGGCGACTGGTTCCTGCGGCTGGGCTACAGCGACGTCAAGCTCGCCGGCGAGTATTCGACCCTGATCCCGCTGCTCTCGGTGCTGCGCGGCATCGGCACCGCGCAATCCGCCGCCCTCGCGAGGGACCTTGCCTTCGACGGCAAGAGCGCCCGCAGCGTATCCGCAGGCATCGCGTGGGAACACGAATCATGGCAATCGCAGCTCGGCTACAACCGGACGACCTCGGACGCGCTGGCATTGAGTCGAACGGACTCGGCCTACTTCATGCTGGCCCGCCGGGTCGGCGGGTGGACCGGCTTCGTCACGCTGGCCGCCACGCGGTCCCCGGCTTCCCAGGGGGCCACGGGCCTTCCGACGCCGAACCCGCTCGATGATGTCGTGCGGGCGATCCTCGCCGGCAGTCGCAGCGACCAGCGCACCCTTTCGATCGGCACCCGCTACGACTTCATGCGCAATGTCGACCTGAAAGTGCAGCTGGACCAGGTGCGCGTGCACGACGATGCGACGTTCCTGTGGCGCAATCCCCGGGCCGACTGGGACGGCCGCGCGACAGTGCTCAGCATCGCCCTGGACTTCGTGTTCTAGGCGCCGGGATGAAGAACCGCATCGCACTCCTTCTCGCCCTGGCCCTCCTCGTCGCGGGCCACTCGGCCGGAGC
>JADGRS010000480.1 GCA_017880705.1 Burkholderiales bacterium | reverse complement strand
GAACGATTGCCCGATGCCATCAGCGCCGCGGCAAGGTAGATGTGTGCTTCGAGATCCGCGGGGTTGCGCGCCAATGCGGCCCGCAGGTTGATCAGCGCCTGCTCGAAGTCGCCTTCGAAGAAGTACGCGCGGCCGAGCAGCAGGAAGTAGAGGGATCCGCCTTCGGGCTCGAGCCGCATCGCCGTGCGCAGCAGGGGTATCGACTTCGCGGATTCGCCCATGTACGTGTGAATGCCGCCCAGGAGCGCATAGGCGTCGGCGAACGAAGGATTTATCTCCGTCGCCCGCCGCAGCGATTCAATCGCTTCCGGGTAGCGGCGGGCCTGGGTGTAGACGAATCCGAGCGCCCAATGCACCTCCGCGATATCGGGGTCGATCTGCCTCGCGGTCTGCGCGAGCGTGAGGGCGCGTTCCAGGCCCGGAGCGGCATCGGTCCCGCCCCGCAGCCGAGGTTCCATCGCATACGTCATCGCTAGGCCGGCATAGGCGCGCGCAAACTGAGGATCGATCTCGACCGCCTTGCGATAGAGCTCCCGGGCGTCCCGGTTTTCCCGGGCGCCGCGGGCCAGGAAAAGCGCTTGTGCCCGGAGGAAGTCGTCATACGCCTCGAGGCTGCGTGTGTTCCGCTTGGCCAGTCGCTCGCGCTCCGACGCGGTCACCTTCGCGGGCAGCGACTCGGCGAGCTTGCGGATGATCTCGTCCTGCACCGCGAAAAGGTCGGTGGCGCCGCGCTCGAATCGCTCCGACCACAGCTGCTCGTTGGTGCGGGTGTCGGTCAGGCGCACGTTGATCCGAAGGAGCCCGCCTTCGCGCTGCACGCTGCCGGAAACCACGTAGCGCGCGCGCTGCGCGGCTTGGCCGGGCGCGATGCCCGTCGCGCTGATCACGCGCAAGCCGGTAAGCCGTCCGAGCTCCGTCATGAGGGCATCGCCGATGCCGCGCGCGAAATAATCCGGCGCGCCAGTCCCTCCCGTCGATTCGAAGGGCAGGACGGTCACGGTGATCCAGGCGGGCTGCCGATCATCCGCGGCATCGGGCGCGGCGGGAGGCGTTGCATTCCGCGAGAAGAGAAGGAGCGCGATGGCCGTAACCAACGCAAGGCCAATCAAGAGGAGCTTGTACGAGCGCGGCCGGCGTTTGGCGACGGATGGCGCCGGCGGAGCCTCGTCGCGTCCCACTTGAGCCGTCAGGCGATAGCCGCGCTTCGAGATCGTCTCGATGTAAGTGGGCGAACGCGGATCGTCGCCCAGGGCGCGGCGCAGTTTCGTGATGCTCTGGCTGAGCGCTTCGTCACCGACCACCGTGCCGGGCCAGACGGCGGCGAAGAGCTCTTCGCGGCTGACGACGTCTCCCGCGCGGCCGGCGAGGATCATCAGCACGTCCATCGCCTTGGGCTCGATGCGCACGGAGTCGCCGCCCTGGCGCAGCTCGTTGGTGGCCGGATCCGCGATCCACGCACCGACGCGGATGCGGCCACGCGCGGGCGAATCCGCATTGCGTCCGGAAACCATCACCATTTCGTCAGGACCTTTTCCCGTGCTTCGGAGACCCTGCATGGTACCGGCATCGCGATGCGCGCCGCCCTGCAAACCCGACACGGAGACCTCCATGAATCGATTCCTCGCACTCGCAGCTCTCGCCTGCTCGCTCGCGCTCGCATCCTTCACCGCGTGCGCGCAGCAGAAACTGGTCATCAAGCCCCTGGCGGAAAGAAAGGTGGCGCAGCTCCCGGCCGGCCAGCTCTTCTGGCGCATCGAAAACGTGGCCACTCTCGAGGCCGCCAAGGCCGCGGCGGGTGAGTGGGGCCTCGCGGCGGAGGCGGCCGGCAAGGTGTGGCTTTTCACGTTGGGAGCGCCGGGTGGATCTTCCGGAGCGGGTGCCAAGGTGGGCGAGGTCGGTCCGATTCCCCGCTTCGAAGCGGCGGAGTATCTCCTGCGTATCAACGAAGCGAGCGGAGCGCCGGGAAGCCTCACGGCGGTCCACAGTCACCCGGGATCGGAGGCTTTCTTCGTGCTCGCGGGCGAGCAGAGCCTCCGCGGTCCCCACGACACCCTGCGCGTGGCCGCGGGGCAGTCGGCCGCGGGCAATGGCGCCGACATGGCGATGGTGGTTTCGAGCAGCGGGTCAAGCGACCTGCTCTCGCTCGTCATGTTCGTCGTCGACGCGAAGCGTCCGTTCTCGGCGCCGGCGACGTTGCCCTAGCCGCCGACTCACGCCGCTCGCTTGTAGAAGGCTCAGCCTCTACGGTCGCGAAAGCTAGCTTCCCAACCAGCAGCCCGCCGCGGGGTACGGGATGGTCTCGGGGTAGCAAGGACGCAGTGCACCGGACGCGTTGGCCTGCGTTCTTTGACTTTGTCAAAGGGAATTGTTTGACCAAGTCAATGACCGCAGAGACACGCCCAGCGCACCTCGCTGACCGGATCAAGGAAGTCCTTCGATTCGATCGTTTCTATTCGCGGCGACTCCGCGAGGCGACCAAGGCCGCGCGTGTGCATGACGTGAACATCGCGGAGCTGGGGATCTTTCAGGAGCTCCTTCACGGACCGTGCACGCCCGGGTGGTTGAGCTGGCGCCTGGACCTGGATCCGGGCTACCTGTCGCGAAGCCTGAAGCAGTTGGAGCTGACGCGCCTTGTCTCGGTACGTGGTTCCGACGATGACCGACGCATGCGGCAGGTGAGTCTGGCCATCCAGCGCGCAT
>JADGRS010000479.1 GCA_017880705.1 Burkholderiales bacterium | reverse complement strand
TCGCGGATGGTGATGGCGCCCACGTCCACGCTGTAGCTGTCGCCCGGCGTCTGCGGCGCGATGTTGAAGATGTCCGACCGCACCGGCGCGAATCCGAAGGGCCGGTGGTCGCCCGCCGCGGTGTGCGCCGCGCCCCAGATCCATGTGGATGGCGAGCCGTAGCGCTTCTCGAGGTCGGCCGCCGCCAGGTCGAACGCCCGCGAGGCCTGCATCGCGCACGTCTCGCGCATCGGCGTCTTCACGTCGTCGCACCAGCGCTCCTGGCCGTTGACGGCGTGCATCACGTTGATCATGAACTGCCCGCGCAGGTCCCACGATTCGGCGAAGAGCTCTCCCAGCTCGTCGGCATAGACGAGGCGCGTGAGCTCGCGATACCACGCGCTGAAGACGAGCGGCGCGGCGGTATCGACGCCCATGTCGCCCTTCCAATCGGCGAGCATCGCCTGGGCCTTGCGTCCCTCCTCGCTCGAGGGCTTCGCCGCCATCGCGTTGGGAAGCAGCTCGACCGCGAGGCGCGAGCGCGTGTCCGCCTGCATGCGCGCGAACGAGTCCATCGAATGCTTCGGCTTTTCCGCGATCATCGCCTCGATGCGCTCGGCGCGATACGGCGCGAACCAGTCCACGGAGACGAAGGGCTTGTAGCCCGGCGGCGTGATCTTGTGGTTGGCGGTGACGATGACGCCGCTGGGTGGATCGAAGGACGCGGGCATCTTCGCGTACGGGAGGAAGCCCTGCCAGTCGTACTTCGCATCCCATCCCGGCACCGGCACGCGGCCCATGGCCTCGTTGTCGCTGCGGCGCACGGGTAGCCGCGCCGGCGCGATGAAGCCGATGTGCCCTTCGCGGTCGGCGTACACGACGTTCTGGTGCGGCGCGGTGAAATACTTCCCCGCGTCGAGGAGCTCTGCGGAGTTGCGCGCGCGGTTCAACGCGAAGCCCCCGCGCGCGACGGAGTATTCCTCGGTGAGCGCGGCCCACGCAAGCGCGAACACGTGACCCTTGGGCGCCGCGTCGCCCGCGGCCTTCACCACGTCGGAGATCACCGGGCCGTGCCGCGTCGTGCGCACCTTGATGCGGCGGATCTCGCCCTTCACGTCGATCGCCTCTTCGCGCACTTCGAACTTCGCCTTGCCCGTCGGCGTGAGGTAGCTGTCGCCTCCGACGAGCTTCTCGATGAAGAGGTCCTCGGTGTCGCTGTTGGTCGTGGTGAAGCTCCACGCCAGGTGATCGTTGCGCCCGAGCACGATGAAGGGCACGCCGGGAAGCGTCGCTCCGACGACGTTGCCTTCCGGTGTTGCAACGTGGGCGAGGTACCAGATCGACGGCGCCTGCAATCCGAGGTGCGGGTCGTTCGCCAGCAGCGGCTTCCCGGTTTCGCTCCTCGCGCCGGAGACGACCCAGTTGTTCGATCCCACGGCTTCCTCGTGGGGCGGCGTGGCGGCGAGAAGCGCGCCTGCCATGGGCTCCAGCTCCGCGTAGAGCTTGCCGTAATCGGGAATGGCGATCGCGGCGTCGCCCGGATACGGCGGCAGGATCTCGTTCACGCGCTCGCGCCCGAGCTTCGCCGCGAAGCGCATGCGCGCGAGCTCGATGCGCCAGTTCGACGACAGGTCCCACGCCATCACCAGCAGCCACGCCATCGTGTCGGCTGGCTTCCAGCGCTCGGGCTTCACGCGGAAGACTTGAAATTCGATCGGCAGCACGGGATCGGTGTCGAGGAACGCGTTCACGCCCGCGGCGTACGCTTCGAGGTTCGCGAGGGTCGCAGGTTCGGTGCGCGCGACGATTCTTTCCGCGAGCCGCGCGATGCCGAGCGTGCGCATCAATCGGTCGACGTCGTAGGACCTTTCGCCGAGGAATTCCGAGAGCCGCCCCTGGGCGATGCGGCGCTGGAATTCCATCTGCCACAGGCGGTCCTGCGCGTGCACGTAGCCCATCGCGAACCAGCCGTCGCTCTCGCTCTTGGCGAAGATGTGCGGCACGCCTTCGGCATCGCGGAGGATTTCGACGGGCGCGGCAAGGCTCTTGGCTTGCGCCTCGCCGTCGATTGTCGGAAGCGATTGGCGCATCCAGAGCCACGCGGCCGCGCACGCGAGCGCGAGGGCGATCGCGAGGGCCTTCGCGGCCTTTACGGCAACGGAGCCGACTTGAGCACTTCCTCGAAGGTGGTGATACCCTGCGCGATCTTGGTCGCGCCCGAGACGCGCAGCGGGCGCATGCCGGACTTGTACGCGGCCTGGGTGAGCGCCGCGACGTCGGTCTCCGCGAGGATCAGCTTCTTGATGTCGCGCGTGATCTGCAGGATCTCGTAGATGCCGACGCGCCCCATGTAGCCGGTGTTGCGGCAGTCGAGGCAGCCGACGGGGCGGAAGATGCTCTCCGGCGGCGGCGCCTTGAAGGGCGCGCACACCGATTCCCAGAGCTTGTGCTCTTCGTCGCGCTTGAAGGGCACCTGCTCCTTGCACGCCGGGCAGAGCGTGCGCACCAGGCGCTGCGCCATGATGCCGATGAGGCTCGAATTCAGCAGGTACGCTGGCGCTCCGAGATCCAGCAAGCGCGTGATCGACGACGGCGCGTCGTTGGTGTGGAGCGTCGAGAGCACCAGGTGGCCGGTGAGCGCTGCTTGAATGGCCATGTCCGCGGTCTCGTGATCGCGGATCTCGCCGATCATGATGATGTCCGGGTCCTGGCGCATCAGTGCCCG
>JADGRS010000478.1 GCA_017880705.1 Burkholderiales bacterium | reverse complement strand
CTCATGACCCACCCTGACGAACCTTCATCGCCGCGCATCCCGGGTGACCGCTTCCTGCACTCGCCCGGACCCACGCACATTCCGGCCGAGGTGCTGAATGCGATGCATCGCCAGCCCATGGACCATGGGGATCCAAGGCTCGACGCCGTCATCGCCAATTGCGAAGCGGGGCTGAAGCGGCTGCTCGGGACTTCGGGCGCCGAGCTTTTCCTCTATGCGGCGAATGGCCACGGCGTTTGGGAAGCGGTGAGCGAAAACCTGCTGGCTCCCGGCGAGGCGGCGCTCATTCCGTCGACCGGGCACTTTTCCGAAGGGTGGGCATTGCTGCTCGAGGCGACGGGCCGGCGCGCGATCCGCACGCCTTATCGCCCCGGCTACCCGATCGACCCATCGACGATCGAGGAGGTTCTTCGCAACGACGTGAAGCGCGAGATCGCCGCGGTCTTCGTCGTGCACACCGATACCGCGAGCGGTATCACGCACGACGTCGCCGCGATTCGGGCTGCCATGGACTCGACGGGGCACCCCGCCCTCCTCGTGGTCGATGTCGTCGCATCGCTCGCCGCCGCGCCATTCGCGATGGATGCGCTTGGCGCCAATGTCGCGGTCGGCGCTTCGCAGAAGGGACTCATGTCGCCCCCGGGCCTGGGCTTTGTCGCCGTGGACGCTCGCGCCGCCGCCGCCGCCGCGCGCAACACCGCTCCGCGC
Source organism: Burkholderiales bacterium (assembly GCA_017880705.1). Taxonomy (GTDB): domain Bacteria; phylum Pseudomonadota; class Gammaproteobacteria; order Burkholderiales; family Usitatibacteraceae; genus Usitatibacter. Next base: position 1,996 of record JADGRS010000478.1, on the reverse strand, counting down.
TACTACTGGGACTGGAAGCGCCGCCGTGGGATGCAGAGCTACCAGAAGTTCTGCGGCACGCCGCCGCAGAACCTGCTCTACGGCATCGAGGCCGCCTTGGCGCTCATCGAGAGTGAAGGGCTTGATGCGATCGTCGCGCGCCATGCGTCGCTTGCACGCGCGGTGCAGGCGGCGGTGGAAGGCTGGGCGACCGAAGGCGCTGTCTCCCTGCACTGTCGCGTTCCCGAAGCCCGATCGACCTCCGTGACGACCGTCGAGGTGCGCGCAGGTATCGACGTGGATGCGCTCCGGACCGTCGCACGTGAGCGCTTTCAAGTCGCCTTCGCAGGAGGCTTGGGCCCGTTCGAAGGACGAGCCTTCCGCATCGGCCACCTCGGCGACCTCAACGCCGCGATGATCCTCGGGTGCCTCGGCGGCGTCGAAGCGGCCATGCTGGCGCAAGGCATCCCCTTTGGCCGCGATGGCGTCGCTCGCGCGGTCGCTTCACTCGCCGCGGACTTGGGCCGCTGACTTCTGGAGGTCTAGCGCGAGCGCGCGATCTGTCGGAGCGCCTGCTCGAAATACTCCGGCGGCTGCGCCCCTTCGATCGCGTACGAATCGTTCACGACCACGTGCGGCACGCCGGACACGCCCCGTTGCAGCCAGTAGCGTTCCCGCTCCCGGACCTCCGGGGCGAATTCGTCGCTTTCCGCGATCGACTTCGCGCGCTCCGCATCCAGGCCGACGACACCGGCGAGATCCACGAGGACATCGGTCGCGCCCGGGTTGCGGCCCTCACCGTGATAGGCGCGAAGCAGCGCGCGCTTGAGTTCCAGGGCACGCCCCTCGAGCCCGGCCCAATGCAGCACACGGTGCGCGTTGAAGGTGTTCCACACGTGCTTGCGAGGCCCGAACGAAAAGCCAACCTCTGCCCCGCGCTCGCGAATCATCGCCTGCGTCTGGGCCACCTGCTCCGGCGTGCGGCCGTACTTGCGAGCGAGGTACGGCACGACTTCCGCCCCATCGGGGCCCATGTCCGGATTGAGCTCGAAGGGCTCCACGCGCACCGCCGCTTCCACCTCGCCGCCAAGGCGCGCGAGTGCCTGGTCGAGCGAGGCAAGCCCGATCGCGCACCAGGGGCAGGCCACGTCGGATACGAAGGCAATGTCGAGACGTTGTCGTTCCATGGGGCCGTTCACTTCGCGCGCCAGCGATCCTTCGGCTCCAGCACCGACGCCGGGCCCTTGCCGTTCAGCCATTCATGCGCCGCCGCATCCCCGTTGAGATAGGCATCCCAGAAAGCGGTGCTTATCGCGAGGATCGCGCGATGGTGATTGGGATTGCGCTTCTCGTGGTCGCCCGGAAGCGCGCGCTCCGTGAAGGCGGAGTGCTCCGCCTTGTCGAGGACCAGCTCGTACTTGTGGCCAGGCGGCAGCGCGGGAAAAACCGCGAGCCGCGATGCGACGTCCGCTTCACCGATGGGGGCGACGTCCTCCGTGCCGGTCATGAGCATCCACGGAATCGCGACCGCGCCGAAGGCTTCCTTCGCGTCGCCGCGCCGCGGCGCGCTGGGGCTGAACATGATCGCGGCCTTGATGCGCGGATCGATCGTGCGACCGCCCACGGGAAATTTCTCGCCGCTCACCGCCTGGGTGGTGAGGGCGCCGAACGAGTGGCCCGACATCCCGATCTTCTTGAGGTCGAGGCGTCCGTTCAGGACCGAGCCCCTCTCGGAATTCCAGCGCGTGAGCTGGTCGATGACGGCGTGGACATCCTTTACTCGCGTCACGAGATTCTGCGCGCTCGCCGCCTGCTTCATCGCGGCCATGCGCTGGGCGACCGCCTTCTCGCGCCAGACGGCCGTGTCGCTGCCCGCGTGCTGCATGAATACCGCCACGTAGCCCCGCGCCGCCCAATGCTGGCCCATGAAGGAGTTGCCCTCGCGCGATCCTCCGAGGCCGTGGCTGAAGAGCACGATGGGCGCCGGCGCTTGCCCCTGGGGAAGATAGATCAGCAG